>NZ_JAAGPK010000304.1:0-4208 GCF_017104685.1 Burkholderia sp. Tr-20355
TGCTGGCCGGCTGGGCGCTGCCGGCCGCGGTGGCCGCGCTCGCATGGCCGCTCGCCAGCCGCGGCGGCGACGGCTTCGCCGCCGGGCCGGTCTCGACGTCGAATGCACGACCGTCGCATTCGGCGCGTGCGTGGCGGCTCGCGCTGTTCTTCGGGATCGCGACGGGCGCCTACACGCTCGTGCTCGCTTGGCTGCCGCCGTATTACATGCGGCTCGGCTGGTCGCCGACGGCGGCCGGCAGCCTGCTCGGCGGCGTGACGCTCGCGGAAGTTATCGCGGGGCTGACGATCTCGGCAACGATCGACCGCCTGCCCGACCGCCGGCCCGCGCTGCATGCGGCGATCGCGTCGCTGTTCGCGGGGTTGCTGGCGATGCTGGCCGCACCCGACGCGTTCGCGCTGCCGGCCGCGCTGCTGCTCGGCGCGGGGATCGGCGCGCTGTTTCCGCTGTCGCTGATCGTCACGGTCGACCATGCGGCAACGCCGGCCGACGCTGCATCGCTGACAGGGTTCGTGCAGGGTGTCGGCTATCTGGTCGCCGGGTTGTTCCCGTTCGCGGCCGGGCTCGTGCGCCAGCATCTCGCGGACCTGACGCCCGCGTGGATCGCGATGGCGTGCCTGTGTGTCGCGCTGTTCGCGCTGGCGGCCGGGTTTGCGCCGCGGCTGGCGCGGCAGACGGCGCAGGCCTGAGCGGCCCGTCCGCCGGGCCGGCGTGATCAGCCCGCGCTCGCGTACAGCGTCGAATCCGCGAACCCGTCGGCATCGAGCACGCGCCCGATCAGGATCAATGCGGTGCGCTCGATCTGCGTGCCGCGCACCTTGTCGACGATGTCCGCCAGCGTGCCGGTCACGCGCTCCTCGTCGGGCCAGCTCGCGCGATAGATCACCGCGACCGGGCAATCCGCGCCGTAGTGCGGCAGCACTTCGTCGACGATGCGCGCGAGATGGCGCACGCCGAGATGGATCGCGAGCGTCGCGCGGTGCGCGGCGAGCGAACCGAGCGCCTCGCCTTCCGGCATCGTGGTCTTGCCCGCGAAGCGCGTGAGGATCACCGTCTGCGCGACGCCGGGCAACGTCAGCTCGACGCCGAGCGTCGCCGCGCACGCGGCCGTCGCCGTCACGCCCGGCACGATTTCGTACGGAATCCCGAGCGCCTTCAGCCGGCGGATCTGCTCGCCGATCGCGCCGTACAGCGACGGGTCGCCCGAATGCACGCGTGCGACGTCCCGCCCTTGCGCATGCGCGTCCGCGAGCAGCGCGACGATCGCGTCGAGGTCGAGTTCGGCCGTGTTGACGACCTGCTCCGCGCGATGACCGTCGAGCACGGCCGCGGGCACCAGCGAGCCCGCATACAGGATCACCGGGCACGTACGCACGAGGCGCTGGCCCTTCACCGTGATCAGCTCGGGGTCGCCGGGCCCCGCGCCGATGAAATACACCGTCATCGAAAATTCTCCGTCAATACGTTGGATGATCCGCTGCGCGGCGTCAAACGCGCGCGGCCGGATCGAGTGCGTCGAGCAGTGCCGCGACCGAATCGAACGCCCGGTCGGCATCGGGCAGCGACGGCCGGCGCAGCATCACGACCGGCACCCTGCGTTCGCGCGCGACATCGAGCTTGGCCTCGGTGGCCGCTCCGCCACTGTTCTTGCTGACGACGACGTCGATGTCCGTCAGCGCGAACAGCGCACGTTCGCCGTCGAGCGTGAACGGCCCGCGCGCGGCGATGACCTGCGCATGCGCATTGCCGGGATGCGCGTCGAGGCAGCGCACGAGCCAGAACTGGTGCGGCGGGATCGTATCGAGGTGCGCGAGCGGTTCGCGGCCGAGCGTGAACAGCGGCCGCCTGAACGGCGCGAGTGCGGCCTCGATGCCGGCCCAGTCGTCGACCATCCGCCAGTCGTCGCCCGGTTGCGGCGTCCAGGGCGCGCGGCGCAGCGCCCATAGCGGTACGCCCGCGTCGCGCGTCGCGGCAGCGGCGTTCGCGCTGATTTGCGCGGCATACGGATGCGTGGCGTCGATCACGAGGCCGATCTCGGCGTCGCGAAGATACGCGGCCAGCCCGGCGGCCCCGCCGAAGCCGCCGACGCGCACGTCGCAGCGCAGGTCGTCCGGCACCTTGCCGAGACCGGCCAGGCTGTAGACGTGATGCGGGCCGAGCGCGCGTGCGATCTTCAGCGCGTCGCCGGTGCCGCCGAGCAGCAGGATGCGCATGCTCATCGCGCTTCCCCGACGAAACGGCCCTGCCGGTCGATCGCGAACATCTCGACGGCGACCGACGGCGGCACGATGTCGCGTGCGACCCGCAGCGCCTGCGCGCAGACGAGATCGCCGAGCGGCACGCCGTCGGCCAGGGCGAGCTTCAGCGCTTCCTGGCTCGTGTTCGCGGCGCGCATCGCGGCCTGCAGCGCCTCGCTCGCGCCGGCTTCAGCCGCCCATTGCGCGAGCAGCGGCAGGTCGATGCTCGAATGGCGGCTGTGCAGGTCGAGATGGCCCGCCGCGAGCTTGCTGAGCTTGCCGAATCCGCCGCACATCGACAACCGCGCGACCGGTGCGCGGCGCAGGTGCTTGAGCACCGCGCCCGCGAAATCGCCCATCTCGATCAGCGCCATGTCGGGCAGGCCGTAGTGCGCGCGCATCGCGTCCTCGCTCGCGTTGCCCGTGCACGCGGCGATATGCGCGATGCCGTTGGCGCGCGCGACATCGATCCCCTGGTGGATCGATGCGATATAGGCCGAACACGAGAACGGCCGCACGATGCCCGTCGTGCCGAGGATCGACAGCCCGCCGACGATGCCGAGGCGCGGGTTCATCGTCTTCAGCGCGAGCGCCTCGCCGCCCTCGACGCCGATCGTCACGTCGAAGCCGCCTGCGTAGCCGTGCTCGGCTGCGAGGGCCTCCAGATGCGTCGTCATCATCTGGCGCGGCACCGGGTTGATCGCCGGTTCGCCGACCGGCAGCGTCAGCCCCGCGCGCGTGACCGTGCCGACGCCCGGCCCCGCGTGAAAGCGCACGCCGGGCGTGGCCGCGAGCGCGACACGCGCGAAGATCAGCGCGCCGTGCGTGACATCCGGATCGTCACCGGCATCCTTGATCGTGCCGGCTTCCGCGCTGTCGGCCGTGAGGCGGCAGAACTCGAGTCGCATCATCACGCGCTGCCCTTTCGGCAGCACGATCTCGACCGCGTCGTCCGCCCGGCCCGCGAGCAGCAGCCGCGCGGCCGCGAGCGACGTCGCGGTCGCGCAGCTGCCGGTCGTGTAGCCGAACCGCAGCGGCGCGGGCTGTTCGGGGGTTTCGTCGCGCATCACGCGTCCGTTGCGTTCGCCGGGTTCGATGCGCCGGCTGTGTCGATCGCATCGGCCGTCTCGACCCTGTCGGCCGCGTCGGGCTTGCGCACGTCGTACAGCGTGACGGGCAGCGGCTGGCGCCACGTGTCGAAGCGGCCGAGCGGTTCTGCATGCGCGAGCGACACGCGCGTGAGCGTGCCGCCGTGCGCGTCGCGCCACGCGGCGAGCGCCATCTCGCCCTGCAGCGTGACCGCATTCGCGACGAGCCGGCCGCCGGGTTTCAGCGCGGCCCAGCACGCGTCGAGCACGCCGGGCGCCGTCGCACCGCCGCCGATGAAGATCGCGTCGGGCGTGGCGAGTCCTGCCAGCGCGTCGGGCGCGCGGCCCGCGACGAGCTGCAGGCCCGGCACGCCGAGTGCGTCGCGGTTGTGTTCGATGAAGCGCTGCCGTTCCGCATGCGCCTCGACCGCGATCGCCTGGCAGGATGGATGCGCACGCATCCATTCGATGCCGATCGAGCCACTGCCCGCGCCGACGTCCCACAGCAGCTCGCCGGGTGCGGGCGCGAGGCGCCCGAGCGTCATCGCGCGCAAGTCGCGCTTGGTGAGCTGGCCGTCGTGGCGGTATGCATCGTCGGGCAGGCCCGGCGTGAGCGCGCGGCGCGGCGCGTCGGGGCCGGCCCGGCAGTCGAGCGCGACGAGATTGAGCGCGGCCGTTTCGGTGACTTTCCAGTCCTGCGCGAGGCCGTCGACGCGCCGTTCGAGCGGGCCGCCCAGATGTTCGAACACGCTGATGCGCGTCGGCCCGAAGCCGCGTGCGGCGAGTTCGGCCGCGACGGCGGCCGGCGTGCGGCCGTCGGCGCTCAGCACGAACAGGCGCCGGCCCGGCAGCAGATGACGCGCGAGCGTCGCGAGCGGACGGC
>NZ_JAAGPK010000305.1:0-4314 GCF_017104685.1 Burkholderia sp. Tr-20355
TCGCCGAGGCCGAGCACGATCAGCGCGACGCCGGCCACGACCGACAGCACCCTGCCGGCGGCCGCCAGCGCGGGACCGCTGCCGGCGCCGAGCGACCAGACGATCGTCAGCACGCCGGTCAGCCAGTACACGTGGCCGACCGACCGCGCCACCGGCGCCGTGAGGTCACCGTTGAACGCCGCATGAAACGCGAGCCACGCGAGCCCGAGCAACGCGATGCCGAACGCCTGGCCAAGCATGACCGGCTGGATGTTCTGCAACTGCAGCGCGTTGAACAGCGACTGCCAGGGCGTCAGCACGAACAGCACGCCGAACGCCAGCAGCAGCACGGCATCGAGGATCAGCACGGCTCGCAGCAGCGGTTTCATCGGCGATCAGTCCACGTGGTAGTTCGGCGCTTCCTTCGTGATCTGCACGTCGTGCACGTGCGACTCGCGCATGCCCGCCGCGGTGATCTGGACGAATTCGGCCTTGTCGTGCAGCTCGTCGATCGTGCGGCAGCCGCAGTAGCCCATGCTGGCGCGCACGCCGCCGACCAGCTGGAACAGGATCGCGTTGACCGAACCCTTGTACGCGACGCGGCCTTCGATGCCTTCCGGCACGAGCTTGTCGATGTTCGCCGAGTTGTCCTGGAAGTAGCGGTCCGCCGCGCCGTCCTTCATCGCGCCGACCGAACCCATGCCGCGGTACGACTTGTACTGGCGGCCCTGGTACAGGAACACGTCGCCCGGCGCCTCTTCGGTGCCCGCGAACATGCTGCCCATCATCACCGCGTTCGCGCCGGCCGCGAGAGCCTTCGACACGTCGCCCGAGAAACGCACGCCGCCGTCGGCGATGCACGGCACGCCGGTACCCTTCAGCGCATCCGCGACGTTCGCGATCGCGCTGATCTGCGGTACGCCGACCCCCGCGACGATCCGCGTCGTGCAGATCGAGCCCGGGCCGATACCGACCTTGACCGCGTCCGCGCCGTATTCGACCAGCGCCTTCGCGGCGGCGGCCGTCGCGATGTTGCCGCCGATCACCTCGACGTGCGGGAAGTTCTGCTTGACCCAGCGCACGCGCTCGAGCACGCCCTTGCTGTGACCGTGCGCGGTATCGACGACGATCACGTCGACACCGGCCTGCACCAGCAGTTCGACACGCTCTTCGTTGTCCGGGCCGACACCGACCGCCGCGCCAGCGCGCAGCTTGCCGTGTTCGTCCTTGCACGCGTCCGGGTGCTCGGTCTGCTTCGTGATGTCCTTGACGGTCATCAGGCCGCGCAGTTCGAACGCGTCGTTGACGACCAGCACGCGCTCGAGGCGGTGGCTGTGCATCAGCGCCTTCGCTTCGGCGAGCGGCGTGCCTTCCTTGACCGTGACGAGGCGCTCGCGCGGCGTCATGATCGACTTGACCGGTTCGTCGAGGCGCGTTTCGAAGCGCAGGTCGCGGTTCGTGACGATCCCGACGAGCTGCGGGCCTTCAACGACCGGGAAACCCGAGATGCCATGCTGGCGCGACAGCGCGATCACGTCGCGCACCTTCATTTGCGGCGGCACGGTGATCGGGTCGCGGACGACGCCCGACTCGAAACGCTTGACCTTCGCGACTTCGCGGGCCTGTTCGGCCGGCGTGAGGTTCTTGTGGACGATACCGACGCCACCCTGCTGTGCCATCGCGATCGCGAGGCGACCTTCGGTGACCGTGTCCATCGCGGCGGACACGAGCGGCATGTTCAGGGAGATGTTGCGGGTCAGCTTGGTCTTGAGGCTGGTGTCGCGCGGGAGAACGTCGGAGAAGGCGGGAACGAGGAGCACGTCATCGAAAGTGAGTGCTTTTTGGATCAGACGCATGGCAAATCCTATGGGCGCAAAAGCGAATTATACGCGAAGCGCCGTGAATTTTCACAACACGAACAACGGCTTAGCCGGTTTCGGCCGTTCGGGGGCCGAATCGTTCGGATCGCCGTTCGGTTCGTTTTCGATCGCCTTTCGTTTCACCGCCGCATCGAACGATTCGCGCAACGGCCGGCAAAACGGCCGTCCCGCCTGTTGTGAGCAGGCCACGCGGCGGTCGCCGCCGCGCTGAAGCGAGGCCGGCGACGTGTCGAGGCGACCTGTCTGCCACGTGTTACAGCAGCCCTGCCGCGCGCGCGATCATCGCGATGCCGCCGCCGACCGCCGCGCAGCCGGCGATCCGCGCCACGCGCCAAGTGGCCGGCGCAAGGCGCTCGGCGGCGATGGCGACCGTCACGGCGGCCATGACGCGCAAGTCCATCATGCCGGCCGCCAGCGCGACCACCATCAGGTTCCCGCAACAGGCGCTGCAGTGCGTGGCGGCGCGCACGCCAAACCGCCAGGCTGCGCCGGCAACAACCGGCGGCCGGTGCGTGTCGCCTGCCGCGTGCCGACAGCACGCCAGCCGCCGCGCCTTCCACGCGGTGAATTGCAGCATGCCCGCGGCCAATACGACCGCACCGGCCGCGAACGGCAGCGCACGCGCCAGCATCGGCAGCCGCGCGGCGGCGGCCGTCAGCGCGGCGCCAGCCGGAAACACGAGCGCCCCGAGCGCCATCCACACCGAGAAATACCCGACGCCCGCGACGACGACGAGCCAGGCCGAACGCGCCGTGGCCAGCGGGCCGACGCGCCGTGCATATCGCCAGAGCGTCGGCGCCAGCACCGGCAGCATCATCGCCACCGTCATCGCTCCCCACATTCCGGCGAACGCCGCGAACGCTTGCCCGGCGCCCCGCCCGCACGGCCGCAGCCATGCGGCCGAAGCCATCCAGCCGCCGGCCATCGGTTCGCTGCCCATCGCGGCCATCGACGCGTGCTGCGCGAGGGTCGCCATGACCGCGACGACGAACACGACGGCGACCACCCCACCGAATGCCCGCGGATCGGGGCCGGTGTCGCCGGTCGGCGGTCGCATCGTCGCACGCCCCGTCCGTCGCCGGCCCGCTCAGCCGCGCGCGTACTCGTCGTGGCGGCGCCACCACGGGCCGGCCTCGTTGCGTCCGCGCGGCGCGCGATCGAGCCACTGGTACATTCCCCACAGCCCGTCGAGCCCGCGCGCATAGGTCGAATACGTGTGATAGACGGCGCCGTCCTCGCGCACGAACGCGCTCATCCCCGGTCGGTCGAGCGAATAGGTGCGCGCGTCGGTGCCGCACGTCGCCGCGAACTGCACGACGGGCGCCGGCGGCGGATCCATGTCCATCGCGTGGCCGGCCCGCGCGTAGTTGTATTCGACGTCGCCCGCGCGCTGCTGCGTTTCGGTGAACGACACGTTGAAATCGAAGTTGAAATCGCTGCCGACCGACGACGCCCACGGGAAGGCCCACCCCATCCGCTCGCGGTAGGCGAGCAGCTTCGCGAGCGGGGCGCGCGACACGGCCGCAAGCGTCACGTCGTGGTGCGCGAGATGCACGGCAAAACCGTCGAAGCCGTCGGCAAGCGCCGAGCACGACGGACAGCCGGCCTTGTAGTCGGGGCCGAACATGAAGTGATAGACGAGCAGTTGCGAGCGGCCGCGAAACAGGTCGTCGAGCGTCGCCTGCCCGTCTTCGGTGTCGAACCGATAGGTCTTGTCGACACGCACCCACGGCAACGCCTGGCGCCGCCGCGCGAGTTCGTCGCTTTGCCGCGTCAGCGCCTTTTCGGCATCGAGCAAGGCGCGGCGCTCGGCCAGCCATTCGTCGCGTGTTCCGGTGAGATGGGTCGTCATTGCGGGGTCCTCCTTCGGTGGGTATCCGGGCACGGCGGACGGCGCCGTGTGCGTGGTGCTAGATTAGTGGCGGGCATCGGACCGGAGGGAGTGACAAGTGTGTCGGGATTCGGATGGATTCGCTGATCACCGCGGCCGCGCGCGCGCTCGCGGCCGGTGACGCGCTCGGCGCGCTGAACCGCGTCGCGCTGCGCGACGATGCGCCGGCGCTCGCGCTGCGCGGCATCGCGATGGCGCAGCTCGGCGATTTCGAGCGCGCGCGCACCCTCGTGCGCAGCGCCGCCCGCGCATTCGGCACGAAGGAAGCCGTCGCACGCGCGCGCTGCGTCGTCGCGGAAGCGGAGATCGCCCTCGCGTCGCGCGACTTGCGCTGGCCGACGCGCGCACTCGATGCGGCCTGCGCGACGCTCGACGCGCACGGCGACCGCGCGAATGCCGCGCATGCACGCTATCTCGGCGTACGCCGACTGCTGCTAGATCGGAAGAGCGTCGTGTTAGGAAAGAGGGGTAAGGTCAGTGTAGTTCTCGGTGGTCGGCGGATCATTATAAATAAAATAAGCGTGCACCTATCATGCACGTAGTTTACACTCCCTCATAAGCTCA
>NZ_JAAGPK010000306.1:0-4397 GCF_017104685.1 Burkholderia sp. Tr-20355
CCGCAGATGATCGTCGGCGGGCTGCTCGGCGTGCTCGGCGGCGCCGGGCTCGGCTATGCGATGTATGCGGGCCTGCTGCAGATTCCGCTGAAGCGCCTGTTCTCCGTCACCAATGCGCTGATCGTGCCGCCGCGGCGTGCGTCGCGCGCGAGGTCCGATGCGGTGCGCAGCGCGTCGACGAGCGTCCGGTACGCGTGCTCGCGCGAATCGGCGCCGCGCGTGCGCAGCACGTACGACGGATGATAGGTCGCGACGACGAGCTGGCCGCCGGTGGTACGCACCGGCGCGCGCGTGCGCTCGAGCGTCGCGTCGTGGTCCTGCAGCACCGCGCGCAGCGCCGTGGCGCCGAGCGCGACGACCACCCGCGGGCGCACCGCATCGAGTTCGCGTTCGAGCCAGTAGCGGCACGCGGCCACCTCCCGCTGCGCGGGCGTCTTGTGCAGCCGCCGCTTGCCGCGCGGTTCCCATTTGAAGTGCTTGACCGCGTTGGTCAGGTACACGTGCGTGCGTTCGATCCCGGCTTCGTCGAGCGCGCGGTCGAGCAGGCGGCCGGCCGCGCCGACGAACGGCAGGCCCGCGCGGTCTTCCTGGTCGCCCGGCTGCTCGCCGACCAGCATGATCGACGCGTCGCGCGGTCCCGCGCCGGGTACCGGCTGCGTCGCGTGTTCCCACAGCGTGCAGCGGCGGCACGCGTCGAGTGTCGGCGGCGCGTCGTCTTCGGCGGACGACGGTGTTGAGCGGCCCGGCGGCTGGCGGGTCATGCGGCGCGCCCCGCGCGGGTCGACGCCGGATCGCGCCGCCATCGGGGGGAACGGTCCGGCGCTCGGCCTGTCGCCCGCGCAGCGGGGTGCAGACCGGACGGAGAAAGCCGCATCGCTCGCATCAAGGACTCCCGTGTCGACGATGCGAACGACGCAGCAACCGGCATGCCTCGTGCGGTCGTGACGGGTGCGCGGCTTGCGTGGCCGTCCGGTCCAACGACAGGAGAAACGCGATGCAACCCGACCCCGGCGACGATCCGGCCGCCGCCGACGTGCTGCTGTGGCGCGCGCCCGACAGCGTGCCGCGCCGCCCGCGCCGCGTGCTGGTCGTCGACGACTATCGCGACGCGGCCGACGCGTTGCGCCTGCTGCTCGAGACGCGCGGCTTCGAATGCCGCATCGCCGACGATCCGTTCGCCGTGTGCGACGTCGCGCGCGACTGGCAGCCGTTCGCGGTGGTGCTCGACATCGCGATGCCGGGCCTCGACGGGCTGCAGCTCGCGACGCGGCTGCGCGCCGATCCGCGCACGGCCGACATGCTGCTCGTCGCGTGCAGCGGGTTCGCGTCGCGACGCGATTGCGAGGAGGCGAAGGCCGCGGGTTTCGACGCGCATTGCGCGAAACCGTTGACGCCGCACCGGTTGCTGGGCTATCTGGAATCGGCGAGCGGCGCTGGCGGTGGCGCTGCGAGCCCCGACGAGGACGTTACACGGCGCTTGTAAAAAGGCGGCCGGATCGCCTGCCGCATGCAGCCGGACAGGGCGCCAGGCGGCGCTCGACGGGTTCGGCATCACATGGGTCGAGGACGTCGGCCGAGGCTGCCGCGCGTTCACGCGTGCGTCCGGCGCGGCCGCGGCCCGCACGAAAACGCCCCGCGCGGGGCGGGGCGTGTCGCAAGCGGATACGCCGGCGAACCGGCGCCGCATCGTTGCGATCAGTGACGGCCGCGCGTGCGCGGATCGTCCAGTTCCTCGGTCGGGTCGGTCAGCCCGAGTTCGTCGCCGGCGCTCCAGTACGGCGCGCTGCCGTAGAACTCGTGCAGCGGCTCGGCCCATTGCGGGTCGGCCATCGCCGGCCAGTGGTCCTTGTCGAACCCCGGCGCGTTGCGGATCCGCTCGGACGATACCGACAGCAGGAAGCACTTGCGCTCGGTGTCGAGCGTGAGCGCGCTCCACGGAATCGCGTGCAGCTTGTCGCCGATGCCGAGGATGCCGCCGCTCGACAGCACCGCGTAGGCGATCCGGCCCGAGCGTACGTCGAGCATGATGTCCTTGATCTTGCCGACGTCGTCGCCGTCGGTCGTATAGACCTTGTTGCCTTCCAGCGTATCGGCCGCCATCACGTCGGGGCCGGGGCCGGCCGCGGTCGCGGCGCCCTTGCCGATGATGCGGGTCTGACCTTGATCGGAAGTCTGCATGGTTTCCTCCAGGCTGCGTGGGCGCGACCGTGCCCGGGGCGGGCCCTGCGGGTCGCGCGGGTTGTCGGGACGGGCGAGGATCGCGCCGTCACGTCTGCTTCGGTTGCGACACGCTTTCGAGTGTGTTCGCGACGTCGTCGCGCTCGGGGCTCGCGGAGCGCGTCGCGATGTCCGCGAGCGACAGCATGCCGACCAGCCGCTTGTCGTGATCGACGACGGGCAGGCGGCGCAGTTGCGCGTCGGCCATGTAGTGCTGGATCTCCTCCAGCGAATCGTCGTCGAAGCACCATTCGATCGGGCCGGACGCGACCTCGTGGATTCGCGTCTCCGGCGGCTTGCCGGCCGAGATCGCGCGCACCGCCAGATCGCGGTCCGTCACCATCCCGATCAGCCGGTTGTTGTCGCATACGGGCAGCGCGCCGATGTCGTAGCGCTCCATCAGTTGCGCGGCATGACGGATCGAATCGGTCGGCGCGATGCGCACGACGTCCTGCGACATGATTTCGTTGACGCGATGCATGAAGTCCTCCTTGCGGGTGGGTACGGTGTGCCGGTCATCCGAACCAGCAAGCCGCGTGCCGCACGGCGCGCGCGGCCGCTCACGTGTCGCCGCGTTCGCGCCTGTCCTGCCGCGGCGCGTCGTCGTGCGTGCCGGGCGGCGTGTCGGGTTCGATACGCGTGACGCCGCCGGTCGCCGGCGGGTCGCTCGCCGGAAAGGTGTCCTCGAGCTGTTTGTCGATATGGCGTTCCGAGTGGCGAGTGGGCGTGCGGTCCTGGTGTTTCAGCGGCGGCGACGGGTCGTCGTGCCGCTCGTGGGCCGGCGCGTCGTGGCCGGACCGGGTCGAATCCTTCATCGCGAGGCTCCGTATCGGTGACGATGACGCGGGGCTTCCCGCAACGGACGTTCCCGGCGCGCGCGAGGCACGCGACTTGCCGCGTGAACGGCGACGACGAACACGACACGACGACGATGCGCGGCGCAACCGGTGCCTGCCGTGCGCGTGTCCAGCGGGAGGCACGATGACGATTCCGAAACGACGACCTGGCGTGCGCTACGAGGTCAACGTATGCGGCGGCGGATTCGATTCGGTGAAGCACCATTTCAACGAATGGAAGCATGAACCGCTGATCTACCGGCCCGAGCGCCGGATGTTCGAAGGCAAGGCCGACGTGCGGCCGCTCGGCGACGAGACGTTCGGCGCGACCGAGCCCGCGCGCTTCGCGCTGCAGCGCGCGTGCGAGCCGTCGGACCCGTATGCGCTCGCGGCACGCGTGACGGACGACGGCCGCGAGCTGTGGCTCGTGATGGCCGCGTATGACGCGTAGCGTGGCGCTTGCAAGTTTTGCAGTGGACGGTGTAGCGAAGGCACGGCGTGTCGGGGGGAGCCGCTCGCATGCGCGTTCATGCCGGTCCGCGGGCGACGCGCGCGACGGCATGCGCATTGCGCGACCGCTGTACCCGAATGCGGCCGCTATCCGCAGTACGGTCCGAACCCGCAACGATGGAATGCCGATGAAACACGATCCCGTGCAGTGGCTGCAGCGACCCGAGCCGCCGATTCCCGACATCGAGCCCGACCCCGAACCGCCCGATCCGGACGACCTGCCGCCCGACATGCCGGAACCGCACCGTCAGCCCGCGGGCGACCCGCCCGGGACCGCGCCGCCGGAACGCGACCCGCCGTCGCGCGAGCCGCCGGTGCGTGCTTGGGCGGTGAGCAGGGTGCGACGAACCCATCGGGAGGCACCGCGATGAGCCTCCGCGTGAAACCCGGCATGCTGCGCGAGATCGCCGAGACGCTCGGCCGCCATTTCGAGGCGCGTGCGCTGCCATTCCATGTCGAGGAACAGCCGGCGGGCGCGTTGCATATCGGCTTCCGGGTCGACGGCCATCCGGCATCGTTGACCGTGACGTTCGACGCACACGCATTCGCGGCGCTCGAACAGGCCGGCATCGAGCGGCAGCGCGGCACGCTCATGCGGGTCGCGGCCGAATTCGACGCGATGATGGCGCGCCGCGCACCGACTGCCTATGCGGGCGACTTCCATTTCAACCGGCTTTGAGCCGCCGATCCGAGGGAGGATTTCGATGAACACGATCCAGACGATCCGCGCGGGCGCCTGTGCGTTCGCCGCCGTGTGCGCGCTGGGCGCCTGCACGCAGCCGACGAACGGCCCCTACGGCGCCCATGCGGCGCCGCCCGCGCCGCCGGACGGCC
>NZ_JAAGPK010000307.1:0-3930 GCF_017104685.1 Burkholderia sp. Tr-20355
TCGGCGTCGCGGCCGACGGCGAGCCGCTCGGCGTCGCACGATACCGGATCGAATGGCGCGATGCGCCGTGGCGGCCCGCGGGACGATCGACGCCGTTCATCGCGCCGCGTTGCGTGATCGTCACCGACCTGCCGGAAGCGCTCGCGGCACAGGCCGATCCGGGCCCCGGCTGCGTGGTGTTGTCGACGCGTCCGTTCGCCGCGAGCCGGCCGGGCTGGCACTGGATCGAGCGAATCGACGAAACCGTGCTCGACGGGCTGCCCGACGACATCGGCCACGTGCGCGTGCTGACGTCGCTCGATGCCGGCACGCTCGCCTCGGGCACCGCGGCGCCGGCCGCGCCCGCGCGGCTCGCGCTGCACGATCTCGCGTTCCTCGCGATCAAGCGTTGCCATGCGGCACTCAAGCGCGACGGCAGCTTCGTCGCGCTGCTGCTCGATGCGCTCGCGGGCGAGGTGCCGCATCCGGATGCCGGGCTCTACACCGGTCTCGTGAAGGCGCTGGCGATCGAGATGCCGGAAGCGCGCCCGGTGGCCGTGCTGACCGATGCCCGCTCGCTGCCCGATGCGCTGCGCGACGCCGAGCGTGAAAGCGGCGCGCGTCACTGGCTGCCGGTCGTCGCGCTGGGCGGCGGGCGTCGCCGCACGCCGCGCGTGATCGAGGACGCGGGCGAGCTGCGCGCGGACGAGCGCCTGGCGCTCGGGCCCGACGCGGTCGTCGTCGCGGTCGGCGGCGCACGCGGGATCACCGGCGAGCTGATGAAGACGCTGGCCGCGCACGTGCGCCCGACGCTGTACCTGATCGGCAGCAGCGCGCTCGACGAGGTCGACGCGGACCTGCTCGCGATGGACGACGAAGCGTTCGCGAAGACCCGCCCCGATTACATTCGCCAGCAGAAGGCACGGCATCCGGAGCAGCCGCTGCCGGCGATCATCCGCGCGTTCGAGCGGCGTGCCGACGCGCGCACGGCGTGCATGAACATCGAGGCGATGCGCGCCTTCTGCGGCGCGCATCGCGTGACATACCTGCGCGCCGACGTGATGGACCCCGGCAGCGTGCGCACGGCCATCGACACGATTCTCGCGCGCGAACCGCGCGTCGACCTGCTGGTCAACGCGGCCGGACTGAACCGTTCCGCATCGGTGCTCGTGAAGTCGCTGGACGATTTCGTCGCGGTGCGCGACATCAAGGTGCGCGGCTACTGGAACCTGCGCGGCGCGTTCGGCGACCGGCAGCCGCGCCTGTGGTGCAACTTCGGGTCGTTCATCGGCCTGACGGGCCAGGCCGGCGAAACCGACTACGCGTCGGGCAACGACTTCCTGAACACGCAGGCGTCGTATCACCGCGCGGCGCTCGGCCACGACGAATTCACGATTGGCTGGACGCTGTGGCGCTCGGTGGGGCTCGGCTCGAATCCGGTCACGCGCGCGTTTCTCGAGAAGAGCGGACTGTTCACGAGCATGCGCACCGCGGAAGGGCAGCATCATTTCATGCGCGAACTCGGTCTCGGCGAGCGCGCGGCGATGTCCGTGCATCTGGGCGAGGCCGAGCGACGGGCGATCGAGACGCACCTGCCCGGCTACTTCGAACTCGACGAAGCGGAAGCGGCGCCGCACGTCGCCACGCCGCGCGAGCCGGATTTCTATCTCGGCCGCGAGCTGGCGCGCACCGGCGACAGCGTGAGCTTCGAGCGCGTGTTCGATCTCGAGCGCGATGCGTATCTGCAGCATCACGTCGTCAACGGTTTTCCGACGCTGCCGGGCACGTTCGTGCCCGAAGTGGCCGCCGAGGCCGCGCTGCGGCTCGTGCCGGGGCTCAAGGTCGTCGGATTCGCGGACGCGGCGTTCCTGCACTTCCTGCGCGTCTACGATGCGAAGCGGCCGAGCGCGAAGCGCATCCACGCGCGCATCGCCGCGCGCGACGGCGACGCCGTGCTCGTGCACGTGCGGATCTCCGGCGACGTGCTGGCGCCCGGCGGCCAGGTGCTCGTGCGCGACAAGCCGCACTTCGAGATCACCGTGCGCCTGGCCGCGGCCTACGCGCCGGCACCGGTGTGGAGCGAACCGCCGGGCGGGACGTTTGTGCCCGTCGCCGATCCGTATCACTTCGACGCGGCGCCGGTGAGACTGACCGGCATGTTCGTGTCGACGACCGACACCGGCATGAGCGAAACGGGCAAGCAGGCGCGCTTCCGGCTGAACGTACCGGACGGCGATCCGGTGTTCTCGCGCTTCGTGGTGCCGAGCATCCTGCTCGACGGTCTTGCACGCGTGGCGGCGCTCGATCATGTCGCCGGCGACTACATCCCGCTCGCGGCGCCGATGTCGATCGGCCGCATCGACCTGTACGAAGCCGGCAACGACTGCGAGCTGGCGGCGCGCCATGCGTCGATCGCGCTGCGCGTGACGCCGCGCGCCTTCGCGCTCGAAGGGCCGGCGAGCAGCGGCAACCGGTTCGTCGCGGTGCGCCCGGACGGCCGCATCGTGATGCAGATGCGCGACGTGACGGGCATCGTGACCGGCTACGTGCACCGCGTGACCGGCGCGTTCGCCACGCGCGGCGAGATCGATGCGCGGCTCGCCGCGCCCGCGGCTTCCGAACAGGTGTCGGCATGAGCACGAAGCGTCTCGCGCCCGGCCCGCGCGGCAGCGTCGTGATGGGCAATCTCGCGGAATACAAGCGCAATCCCGTCACGATGCTGCTGAAGCTGCAGCAGCAGTACGGCGACATCGCCCGCAACCGGCTGGGCCCGTTTCTCACGCATGCGCTCGCGCATCCGGACGGCGTCCAGCACGTGCTGCAGGACAATCACCGCAACTACGTGCGCGGCCGCTTCTACGACAACTTCAAGATGTTCTTCGGCGACGGACTGCTGACGACGGACGGCGAGTTCTGGCGACGTCACCGGCGCGTCGTGCAGCCGCTCTTTCACCGCAAGCAGGTGGAAGCGCATACGGCCGCCGTCGGCGACGCGGCGCTCGCGCTCGTCGAGCGCTGGCTGAAGCGGCCCGCGCACGCGCCGTTCGACGCCGTCGAGGAGATGATGCGCGTGAGCCTGCGCATGCTCGGGTTGATGCTGTTCAACGCGGACATCTCGCGGCACGCGGACGAGGTCGGGCCGGCGGTGCGCTTCGGCATCGAGGCGATGATGCCGCAGGGCAACATGAACGATTTCGTGCCGCGCTGGATGCCGACGCCGTTCAACCGCCGGATCGCACGCGCGCGCCGCGGGATCGACACGATCGTCGATGCGATCGTCGCCGAGCATCGCGCGGGACGCTGCGACACGAGCGACGTGATCGCGCTGCTGCTCGCCGCGCGCGACCCCGACACGGGCGCGCCGCTGACCGAGCGCGAGGTGCACGACGAGGTGATGACGGTGTTCCTGGCCGGCCACGAAACGACCGGCAGCGGGATGGCGTGGGGGCTCTATGCGCTCGCGCAGCATCCGGACGTGCTGCGGCGGCTGCGCGAGGAGCTCGATGCGGTGCTCGGCGGTCGCGCGCCCACGGCAGACGACATCGCGCGCCTGCCGTATCTGGTGCAGACCGTCGACGAGATCCTGCGGCTCTATCCGCCGATCTGGGGCTTCACGCGCGATCTGGTCGACGACGACGAGATCGGCGGCTATCACGTGCCGGCCGGTTCGTCGGTATTCATGTCGCCGTACGTCACGCATCGTCATCCGGCGCTGTGGGCCAACCCGGACGCATTCGATCCGGAGAACTTCGGATCGCACGCGCCGACGCGGCACAAGTACGCGTACTTTCCGTTCGGCGGCGGGATGCGCAAGTGCATCGGCTATCAGACCGCGCTGCTGCAGATCCGCGTGCTGATCGCGGTGGTCGCGCAGCACGTCGATCTGAGCGCGGTGCCCGGTCGTTCGCTCGACACGGGCGCGACGATTTCGCTGCGCCCGCGCGACGGCAT
>NZ_JAAGPK010000308.1:0-4257 GCF_017104685.1 Burkholderia sp. Tr-20355
GCCGCTTCGCCGGGCCGCGCGGCCGCGCACCGGTCCGCGCGGGCGGGACACCCCGTCCCACGCCCTTCAGCCGCGCGTGCCGGCGCGCTTGCCAGCCCCATCTCCGCTCCGTAAACTCGCGCCAGATTCCAGACCGGCGCATCCCAGGCAGCCGGCGACCGACAGGAGCCCTTTCCCCATGTCCGATTCCTACTTCCCGCGCTGGCGGGTCCAATCGACCGGCGCGGCATCGCGCGTGGTCGGCCCCGACGAACGCCTGGCGTGGCCGCAGATGATCGCGATGGGCGTGCAGCACGTGGTCGCGATGTTCGGCTCGACCGTGCTCGCGCCGCTGCTGATGGGCTTCGACCCGAATCTGTGCATCTTCATGTCGGGCATCGGCACGCTGCTGTTCTTCGTGCTGGTCGGCGGCCGCGTGCCGAGCTACCTCGGCTCGAGCTTCGCGTTCATCGGCCTCGTGATCGCGGTGACGGGCTACGGCGGCAGCGGCCCGAACCCGAACATTCCGGTCGCGCTCGGCGGGATCGTCGCGTGCGGCGTCGTCTACGTCGCGCTTGGCGCGCTCGTGCAGGCGATCGGCACGCGCTGGATCGAGACGCTGATGCCGCCGGTCGTGACCGGCGCGGTGGTCGCGGTGATCGGGCTGAACCTCGCGCCGATCGCGGTCAAGGGCGTCTCGGCGTCGACCTTCGATTCGGTGATGGCGCTCGTCACGGTGCTGTGCGTCGGCGGCGTCGCGGTGTTCGCGCGCGGGATGATGCAGCGCCTGCTGATCCTCGTCGGGCTCGCGATTGCCTACGCGATCTATGCGATCGCGACCAACGGGATGGGCCTCGGCAAGCCGATCGACTTCTCGATCGTCGGGCAGGCCGCGTGGTTCGGCGTGCCGGCCTTCCGCGCCCCGGTGTTCGACCCGCACGCGATGCTGATGCTCGCGCCGATCGCGGTGATCCTCGTCGCCGAGAACCTCGGCCACATCAAGGCCGTCAGCGCGATGACGGGGCACAACCTCGACCGCTACGTCGGCCGCGCGTTCATCGGCGACGGCCTCGCGACGATCGTGTCGGGCAGCGTCGGCGGCACGGGCGTCACGACGTACGCGGAGAACATCGGCGTGATGGCCGTCACGCGGATCTACTCGACGCTGGTGTTCGCGCTCGCCGCGCTGATCGCGATCGGGCTCGGCTTCTCGCCGAAATTCGGCGCGGTGATCCAGACGATCCCGGGCCCCGTGCTCGGCGGCGTGTCGATCGTCGTGTTCGGGCTGATCGCGGTGACGGGCGCGCGGATCTGGGTCGTCAACAAGGTCGACTTTTCCGACAACCGCAACCTGATCGTCGCGGCCGTCACGCTCGTGCTCGGCGCCGGCGACTTCTCGCTGAAGTTCGGTGGCTTCGGCCTCGGCGGGATCGGCACCGCGACGTTCGGCGCGATCATCCTGTACGCGATCCTGCGCAAGGAAAAGGAACCGGGCCCGGTGGTCTGACCGGGGACGGGCGGCGCGCTGCCGCCCGCCGGCGCGCCTTCACGCGCCGGTATTCGACTGCGCCTGCAGCCACGCGCAGAACTGCGCGACGAGCGGATCGTCGGCCGGCGCGTGCGGCGTGATCCACCAGTAGCTGCGCGTCGCGATGCGCGGCCCGGCCAGCGGCATCACGAGCCGTCCGCTCGCGAGCTCGTCGTCGATCAGCGGCAGCGGGCCGAGCGCGACGCCGAGCCCGTCGACGGCGGCCTGCAGCGCCAGGTAGAAGTGGTCGAACGACTGCCGCTTGCGCCCCTTCATCGTCACGCCGGCCGCCGCGAACCAGTCGCGCCAGCCTTCCGGCCGCGTATCCGAATGCAGCAGCACGTGCCGCGCGAGGTCGTCCGCGCGGGTAATCGGCGCGCGCCTGAGCAGCGCCGGGCTGCAGACCGGGATCACGCTTTCGTCGAGGAAGTGGCCGCTCGTGCAGGTCGGCCAGTGGCCGGGGCCGCGGCGGATCGCGACATCGAAGCCGTTCAGCGTGTCGAGCGGCGCATTCGACGTCGACAGCTTCAGCTCGACGTTCGGCACGTCGCGCTGGAACCGCGACAGGCGCGGCAGCAGCCATTTCATCGCGAAGGTCGGCAGCGCGTTGATGCGCAACACGCGCGCCGCGCCGGTATGGCGCAACTGCTCGGTCGCGTGCGCGATGCTGTCGAACGCCGCCCGCACGGTGTCCAGGTAGCGGCGGCCTTCGTCGGTGAGCTTCACGCGCTTGCCGTGGCGGTGGATTGCCGAGCCACGCCTCGAATCCGGCGATCTGCCGGCTGATGGCACCATGGGTCACATGCAGCTCGTCGCCGGCGGCGCTGAAGCTTTCATGTCGTGCCGCGGCTTCAAAGGCCCGAAGCGCGGAAAAGGGCGGGAGATCGCGTGCCATGCTTGTGATTCTAGATCACAAGGGCGCACCGATAAAATCGTTTTGCCATCCTCCCGAACGGCGGTAACCTCGGTTCACCGTTTAGTGAGGAGCACCATGCAATCCGTTTCCCCGCCGTCCGCCGCGACGCCCCGCCGCGTCGGCCTCGCCGAGCTGTTCACCGGTTTCCTGTCGCTCGGCCTGATGTCGTTCGGCGGCGCGTTGCCGTTCGCGCGGCGCACCATCGTCGACGAGCGCAAGTGGCTCTCCGCCGACGAATTCACCGATCTGCTCGGCCTGTGCCAGTTCCTGCCGGGCGGCAACGTGATCAACCTGTCGGTCGCGGTCGGCATGCGCTTTCGCGGCGTTGCCGGCGCGTTCGCCGGCATTCTCGGGCTGATCGCGGGCCCGACGCTCGTCGTCGTCGCGCTCGGCGTGCTGTACGCGAAGACGCAGAACGATCCGCACGTGCAGCACCTGTTCGCGGGGCTCGCGGCCGCGGCCGCCGGGCTGCTCGTCGCGATGGCCGTGAAGGTCGCGAAGCCGCTGCTGCGGGCGCCGCGCACGGCGGCCGCGATCGCGGCGCTGGCGTTCGTCGCGATCGCAGTGGTGCGCCTGCCGCTGCTGACCACGATGCTCGTGCTGACGCCCGTCAGCGTGTGGCTCGCGTCGCGCCGCCGCGACGCGGGCACGCCGCAGCCGGCGCCGGCCGCCGCGCGGGGCACGCACGATTCGCAGGGCACGCCCGACTCGCAACCGGAGCGCCGGCCATGAACGACACGCTGATCGCCATCGCGACGATCTTCAGCCAACTGTCGCTGCTCGCATTCGGCGGCGGCAACACGATCCTGCCGGAGATGCAGCGGCAGGTCGTCGACGTGCATCACTGGATGAGCGCGCACGAGTTCACCGCGCTGTTCGCGCTGGCCCAGGCGGCGCCCGGGCCGAACATGATGATCGTGTCGCTGGTCGGCTGGCACGTGGCCGGCTGGGCGGGGCTGCTGGTCGCGTCGCTCGCGAAGTTCGGGCCGTCGTCGATCGTCACCGTGCTCGCGCTGCATGCGTGGGAGCGCTTTCGCGACCGGCCGTGGCGCCGCTACGTGCAGCAGGGGATGATGCCCGTCACGGCCGGGCTCGTCGCGGCGAGCGCGCTGCTGATCTCCGAGGCGTCGAACCGCACGGCGATCCAGTGGGGCATCACGGCCGCGTGCGCGGTGCTGGCGTGGCGCACGCGCATCCATCCGCTGTGGCTGCTCGCCGGCGGCGCGCTGATCGGCCTCACGGGCATCGGGCAGTGAGCGGCCCGCGGCCGGCCGGCTAGCGCGACGCCGGCAGGTCGCCGTTCACGAGGCCAAGCAGCCGGCCGCGCGCGCTGCCGACGTCGTCCGTCACCGCCGGCCAGTCGACCACGAAACCCGCGTCGAGCGCGTCGCGCATGATCGCGCCGTAATCGGCCTTGCCGACCTTGCCGCCGCGCAACGCGTCGGCCACCTCGTGCTTCAGCTTCGGTGTGAACGACGGATAGGCGGCCACCCGCGCCGCGTACTGGCGCGCATCGATCTCGCCCGATTCGCGGTTGAACGCCCGGACGGCCACCAGCACGATCGCGGCGAACGGGATCACGGTATGGCGCAGGAAGAACTTCGCGAGTGTCATTCGAAGGCTCGGTGAAGCGGCGCGGGGCGGCGCTCGGGGTGCAGTCGTGGCGCGATCGGAGCCGGTCGGCCCGGTATACTCGGCCGGTCTTCCGGCGACGCAACCCGCCCGGTCGCGAGGCTCCGGCGCGCGGCGATGCGCGCCGGGAATCGGCCCCCCGACGGCCAGCATCATATTGGCGCGCGGCACGCGGGCGAGGCCCGGCCGCGCGGCGCCGGCG
>NZ_JAAGPK010000309.1:0-4106 GCF_017104685.1 Burkholderia sp. Tr-20355
CGTTGACGACGCGCTCGCGGCGCTCGACCGCGCGCTCGCCGATCTCGGCTGGATCGACGCGGCCAAGGCCGGCCGTACGCTCGATGCACGCGTGCGCGGCGCGGTCGGGCTGTGCCGGGCCGGTGTGCTCGTGGCGATCGTGCAGTGGCTGGCGGTCGGGATCGCGATCGCGGTGTCGCGGATCGGTTAGCGCCGCCCGCCGCCCGCCGCCCGTCAAGCGTGCGCCGCGCGCCGCGAGCGCGTGCGCTTCACTTCATACATGGCCCGATCGGCATGCTCGATCAGCGCGGTCATGTCGGTGCCGTCGTCCGGCAGCATCGCGACGCCGATGCTGACGCCCAGCCGCAGCGCATGCCCGTCGAATTCGAACGGTTCGCCGACTTGCCGCGCGAGCCGTGCGCTGTGCGTGTGCGCGTCGTCGCGGGTGCCGATGTTCGGCAGGATCACCGCGAATTCGTCGCCGCCGATGCGCGCGACCGTGTCCGAGCGCCGCACCGCACCCTGCATCCGCGTGGCGATCTCGCACAGCGCGGCGTCGCCCGCGCGGTGGCCGAGCCCGTCGTTGATCGGCTTCAGCCCGTCCATGTCGATGTTGAGAATGCCGAGCCGGCCGTTCGCGCGCAGTGCCGTATGCATCGACTGGCGCAGGCGGTCGTAGAACAGCGCGCGGTTCGGCAGGCCCGTGAGCGCGTCGTGCGTCGCGCGCAGGTACAGCTCGTTGGCCTCGTTGCGCGCCGCGTGGAACATCGCGGCGGCGATCAGGCCGGCCGTCAGCCGCAGCGTGCCGGCGTCGGCAGGCGAGAAGCCGTTGACGTGCGGCGACATCACCTTCAGCACGCCGACGGTCGTGTCCGCATGCGTGAGCGGCATCACGAGCATCGAGCGCAGCCCGACCCGCCGGCACGCGTCGCGATCGACGCGCGGGTCGGTTTCCGAATCGACGCAGTGCAGCAGTTCGCCTTGCTGCACGCACCGGCCCGACAGGCTGCCCGAGCGGCGCAGCCGCAGGCCGAGCATCCCGGCGGCGGTGCCCGACGCGGCGCGGTACACCATGTCGTCGCCCTCGGCGAACTCGACCGCGGCGGCGCTCGCGCCCGTGAGCTGCGGCACCTGCTCGGCCACGTAGGCCATCACGCTGCCGAGGTCGAGGCCGAGCTTCGCGATTTCGGTCTGCACCGCGATGATGCGCAGCAGCGTGTCGGGGGACGGGGTGGCGGTATCGACGATTTGATTCAAGTCAGTGATCCATCAAAGAAAGCGCATCCGGCGTCGCGGGTTTGCGGTAGCATACGCGCCGCATCGCGGCGGCGTGCCCCGGGCGGTCCGTCACGGGCCGCCGCCGGCCAGCCGCACGGCGCCGGCAGTATGCCGTTCGGCCCGCCCGGCGACAACGGCGCAATTCTTACCATTCGTCCCTCTCGTGCAGCATTTCCGACTCGATTGAGGTTTTTTTCGCTTCATCGGCGCGAATTCGCGTAAGTTTTGTCCTATTTTTGAGATAGTGTGACGAATGGGCGCGCGCCCGTGCCAGGCGCGCGCAGCACGGCGACGGCCGTTAAAGAATCCGCCGCGTCGTTTCGATAAATGCATCAGGCCAGGTCGCCATATGAGGGGAAGCAGTGGGGATGTGCACTCACGGGCATAGCTGCTTGACGCGCGTCGGTTCGGACGCGCTTGATGACCGGATCAACCAGACGACACGGAGGGGCGCATGAAGCCGGCCGCGTCGCTGCTCGTCCTGTCGGTCGCCATGGTTGGCGCTTTTCACACGGCAGTGCTGTCGGCCGCGCCGATGCCGGCGGTGCCGGCCGCCGCGTCGGCCGCCGGGCCCGCCGATGCGTCCGCTCCGGTGCTCGCGGCCGCGCCGGCCGTGGCCAGCGCGTCGTCCGCCGGCTTGCCGGCGACCACCGTGCATCTGCCGTTTGCGTCGCTCGGCGCGTTCGATCCGCTGCGCCTGCGCGGCGCCGACGACGCGCGCACGATCAACGCCGGCGTGCGGCTCGACCGCGTGGTCACGGGGGCGCGGTTGCGCCTGACCTACGCGTATTCGCCGTCGCTGGTCTTCCCGATGTCGCACCTGAAGGTGTCGGTGAACGGCGAGGTGATCGCGACCGTCCCGTTCGACGCCGCGCGCGCGGGCCGCACGGTCACGCAGGAGATTCCGATCGATCCGCGCTACTTCTCGGATTTCAACCAGATCGGTCTGCGCCTGATCGCGCACTACACGCTCGACCATTGCGAGGATCCGTCGAACTCGGCGCTGTGGGCCGACGTGAGTCCGACGAGCGAACTGATCCTCGACGAATCGCCGGTGCGCTTGCCGAACGATCTCGCGCTGCTGCCCGCGCCGTTCTTCGACCGGCGCGACAACGGCCGCGTGCGGCTGCCGTTCGTGCTGCCGGCAGCGCCCGATTCGGCGACGCTGCGCAGCGCGGGTGTGCTCGCGTCGTGGTTCGGCGCGCTGGCCGATTACCGGCATGCGCGCTTCCCGGTATCGTCCGCGCTGCCGGCCGACGACCAGGCGGTGGTGGTCGGCACGGCCGCGACGCTACCGGCCGGGCTCGCGCTGCCGCCGGTCAACGGACCGCTGCTCGCGGTCGCAGACAACCCGGCCGCGCCGGGGCGCAAGCTGCTGGTCGTCACGGGCCGCACGGCGGCCGAAGTCGACGACGCGGTCGCCGCGCTCGTGCTCGGCCGTGCGGCGCTGTCGGGGCCGACGGCGACGGTCGCGCACGTCGATCTCGGCGCACCGCGCAAGCCGTACGACGCGCCGCGCTGGCTGCCCGTGAACCGGCCGATCACGTTCCGCGAGCTCGTCAACGATCCGCGCCAGCTGGAAGTGCGCGGCACGACGCCCGACGCGATCCGGCTGAACCTGCGCGTGCCGGCCGATCTGCACTCGTGGAATGGCGCGGGTGTGCCGATCACGCTGCGCTACCGCTACACGGCGCCGACCGTGCAGGACAACTCGACGCTCGCCGTCGAGATCAACGACCAGCTCGTGAAGTCGTACCGGCTCGGGCCGGCCCATGCCGAGGACGCGCACGGCCGCATGCAGCTGCCGCTGCTGTCGGTGCCGGAAGGGCGCGTGACGAGCGATGTCGACATTCCCGCGTTCCGCGTCGGCAGCGGCAACCAGCTGCAGTTCCGCTTCACGCTCGATTCGCAGAAAACGGGCCTGTGCTCGAGCACGGCGACCGAGCCGCAGCGCGCGGCGATCGATCCCGATTCGACGATCGACTTCTCGCATTTCGTCCACTACGCGCAACTGCCGAACCTCGCGTTCTTCGCGAACAGCGGCTTCCCGTTCACGCGCTTCGCCGACCTGTCGCAGACGGCCGTGGTGCTGCCCGACCGGCCGTCGCCGCAGGAACTCGAGGCCTATCTGACGATGCTCGGCCACATGGGCGAATGGACCGGCTTCCCGGCGCTGCGCGTGCAGATCGCCCGGCCCGGAGACGTCGCCGCATTGGCGGGCAGCAAGGACCTGCTCGTGATCGACGGCTCGCCCACGTCGCCGTTGCTGGCGCACTGGCGTGCGGCGCTGCCGCTCGCGATCGGCGAGCAGGGCGGCGCCGGCGCGACGCGCGTCGCGTTCTCGGTGAAGGAGCGCTGGCGCAACGGCGTCGGTCTCGCGGATGGCGGCGCGCATATCGAACAGACGGGGCCGCTCGCGGCGCTCGCCGGTTTCGAGCTGCCGGGCAGCCACGGACGCAGCGTCGTCGCGCTGACCGCGACCGACCAGCCGCGTCTCGGCGATCTGCTCAACGTGTTCGAGAACGCCGGCCTCGTCGCGCAGCTGCAGGGCGACCTCGCGGTGGTGCGGCCGGGGCAGGTCGACAGCCTGCGGGTCGGCGAGCCTTACGTGGTCGGTTTCGTGCCGTGGTATGCGCGTGTCTGGACGCATGCGGCGCGGCATCCGGTCGTGCTCGGCGCGGTGGGCGTCGTCGCGGGGCTGCTGCTCGCGCTCGGCGTGTTCAGCGTGCTGCAGAGGATCGCCGCGCGTCGACGGGGGATGTAACGGATGGCGCGGGCAATGACGAAGCGACGGGCAGCGCGGCCGGCGCGGCGTGTCGGCGCGACACTCGCGCTGGCGGTTGCGGTGA
>NZ_JAAGPK010000310.1:0-3597 GCF_017104685.1 Burkholderia sp. Tr-20355
TCGGCTGCCGCACGCTCGCCGATCTGCGCGGTCTTCCGCGTGCGGGGTTGCAGCGTCGCTGCGGCCCCGCGCTGCTGGCCGCGCTCGATCGTGCGTACGGCGACGCGGTCGAGCCGCTCGCGTGGATGGCGGTGCCGCCGGTGTTCGACGTGCGGCTCGAATTGCCGGAGCGCGTCGAATACGCGGAAGCCGTGCTGTTCGCCGCGCGGCGGCTCGTCGTGCAGCTGTGCGGCTGGCTGGCCGCGCGGCAACTGTCGCTGGCCGCGATGACGTTCGATCTCGAGCACGAGCGCGGCCGCCAGGCCGTGCCGCCGACGCCGCTCGAACTCGCGTTCGCCGCACCCGTGCGCGACGAAGCGCACTTCATGCGGCTGCTCGGCGAGCGGCTCGCGCGCGTCGAGTTGCCGGCCGCGGTGATCGCGGTGCGTCTGAAGGCCACGCGCGTCGAGTCGGTCGCGCCGCCGGCCGACGATCTTTTTCCCGAACCGGGCGGTACGCGGGAAACCCGCGAGCGGCTGCTCGAGCTGCTGGTCGCGCGGCTCGGTGCGGAGAACGTGCTGCGCGCGGCGCCCGTCGCCGATCACCGGCCCGAGGCCGCGAACCGCTGGCTGCCGCTCGATGTGCAGGCGGGCAAGCCGGCCGGCGGGCCGCCGGCGGTGCCGCCGAGGCCCGCGTGGCTGCTCGCCGAGCCGCTGCCGTTGCTGGTGCGCGAGAACCGGCCGGTATTCCATACGCCGCTGAGAATGATGTCGTCGGTGGAGCGGATCGAGGCCGGCTGGTTCGACGGTCAGTTCTCCGCGCGCGATTACCACGTCGCGCAGGACGAAGCCGGTGCGTGCTACTGGGTGTTCAAGGAGCGGGCGGGGAGCGAGGCCGAGCCGCGCTGGTTCCTGCACGGCTTGTTCGGGTGAACGGAGATGGTTGCGGATTTCAGTGGGTTGCCCGATTACGCGGAGTTGTTCTGCCGCTCGAACTTTTCGTTTCTGCATGGCGCGTCGCATGCGGAAGAACTGGTCGAGCGTGCGGCGGAACTCGGCTATCGCGGGATCGCGATCACCGACGAGTGCTCGCTCGCCGGCGCGCCGCGCATGCATGTCGCCGCGCAAGCGAAAGGGCTGCCGCTCGTCATCGGTTCGTACTTCGACGTCACGCCGGACGACGTCGCGCCCGGTCACGATCCGGGCCCCGGTGCGTTCGGGCTCGTGTTGCTCGCGCAGAACCGCGAGGGGTACGGCAATCTTTCGGAGCTGATTTCGTGGCGGCGGATGGCGTCGCCGAAGGGGACTTACACGCTGACGTCGCGGATGCTGTCGGCGCCGCCTGCGGAGTTTGCCCATTTGCGCGGGATGCCCGACTGCTTCGCGATTCTCGTACCCCTGTATCCGGTACGCGCGGACGTGCTCGATGTGCAGGTCGCGTGGTTTCGCGTGACGTTCGGCGCGCGCGCGCGGCTCGGGCTCGTGCAGTTGCAGCGTGCGCTGGACGGCGCGCAGCGCGACGAGATTCGCGAGGCGGGCGAGCGGCGGGGCGTGCGTATCGTCGCGCTGGGCGACGTGACGATGCACCGGCGCTCGTGCAAGGCATTGCAGGACGTGATGACGGCGATTCGCGTCGGGATGCCGGTGTCGGAATGCGGCTATGCGCTGGCGCCGAATGCGGAACAGCATTTGCGTTCGCGCGGGCGGATCGCGAAGCTGTTTTCGCCGGACGAGATCGCGGAGACATGCGCGATGCTCGATGCGTGCGATTTCGAACTCGATTCGCTGCGCTACGAATATCCGGACGAGATCGTGCCTGAAGGTCATACGCCGACGAGTTATCTGGAGCAGGAAACCCGGGCGGGCGCGCGTCGCCGCTATGCCGGGGAGCCGCCGGAGCATGTCCGGGAACGGATCGACTACGAGTTGGCGTTGATCGCGACACTGAGTTACGAGCCGTTCTTCCTGACTGTCTACGACATCGTCAAGTTTGCACGTAGCCAGAACATCCTGTGCCAGGGGCGTGGTTCCGCGGCGAACTCGGTTGTTTGCTATTGCCTCGCGATCACCGAAGTCAGTCCCGATCAGAGCACGATGCTGTTCGAGCGTTTCATCAGCGCGGAGCGCGGCGAGCCGCCCGACATCGACGTCGATTTCGAGCATCAGCGCCGCGAGGAAGTCATTCAGCATATCTATCGGAAATACGGCGAGAATCGCGCCGCGCTCGCGGCAGCCGTGTCGACCTATCGCCCGCGCGGCGTGCTGCGCGAAACCGGCAAGGCACTCGGCATCGATCCGATGCTGGTCGATCGCGTCGCGAAGGGGCATCGCTGGTTCGACGGCAGCCGCGACCTGTTGCAGCAATTCGCGACGACCGGACTCGATCCCGAAACGCCGCTGATTCGCACATGGGCCGAACTGGCGGGGCGATTGCTCAACTTTCCGCGTCACCTGTCGCAGCATTCGGGCGGTTTCGTGATCAGCCGCGGCAAGCTCACGCGGCTCGTGCCGGTCGAGAACGCGGCGATGGACGGGCGGCGCGTGATTCAGTGGGACAAGGACGATCTCGAATCGCTCAAGCTGATGAAGGTCGACGTGCTCGCGCTCGGCATGCTGTCGGCGTTGCATCGGGCGTTCGACCTGCGCACCGCATGGCGCGGGCCGGCGGAGGACGGCGAGCCGTTCACGCTGAAACACATTCCGCCGGACGATAAGGAAACCTACGACATGATCTGCCGCGCCGACACGGTCGGCGTGTTCCAGATCGAATCGCGCGCGCAGATGTCGATGCTGCCGCGTTTGCGACCGCGTGATTACTACGATCTGGTGGTTGAGGTCTCCATCGTGCGACCAGGGCCGATCCAGGGCGGCGCCGTCCATCCCTACCTCAAGCGGCGCAAGATCAAGGCGGGGGAGGAAAAAGGGGAAATTACCTATCCGAGCGACGCGCTCAAGGAGGTGCTCGAACGCACGCTCGGTATTCCAATCTTCCAGGAACAGGTGATGCAGATCGCGATCGTTGCGGCGGGTTTTACACCCGGCGAAGCCGATCGACTGCGTCGTGCGATGGCCGCGTGGAAGCGCAGGGGCGATCTCGGCCCCTACCACGACAAGATCGTCCAGGGCATGCTCGCGCGCGGCTACACACGCGAATTCGCCGAGCAGATCTTCGAGCAGATCAAGGGCTTCGGCGAATACGGCTTCCCCGAAAGCCACGCCGCCAGCTTCGCGAAACTGGCGTACGCGAGCAGCTGGCTCAAATGCCACGAACCGGCGATCTTTCTCGCCGCGCTGCTGAACAGTCAGCCGATGGGGTTCTATCCGCCGTCGCAACTCGTGCAGGATGCCAAACGCCATGGCGTGCAGGTTCTGCCGATCGACGTGACGCAAAGCAACTGGGAGGCGTCGCTCGAAGCGCTCCCCGGCCAGCTGCCGCCGCACGGCCAGCCGGCCGTGCGGCTCGGCCTGTCGCTCGTGCGCGGCCTTGGCGAAGCCGCCGCGCGCCGGATCGAAGCCGCGCGCGCCGCCGGCCCGATCGACAACGTCGATACGCTCGCGCGCCGCGCGCAGCTCGAACGCCGCGACCTCGAAGCGCCCGAGCTGCGCGCGGCGCGCGAGC
>NZ_JAAGPK010000311.1:0-238 GCF_017104685.1 Burkholderia sp. Tr-20355
GAAAAAAAAAAAATTCTATAACTATATGTTCGAATCTATTTATATCTTTCTCTCCTAACTGACGAATACAATTTATATCCTATTAAACTCACCTACAAACTAATCTTCGCACAATCCCCTTCTGTATGACTTGTCGCATCACAATCTCTAATTACACGCACCACTCCTCATACACTCTATATCTTACGCTTACTCGCGAACCTGTGCGTTTCATGCCGTGTCGAAACAGATGTTCCTT
>NZ_JAAGPK010000312.1:0-4006 GCF_017104685.1 Burkholderia sp. Tr-20355
TCGCGTTCGCCGCCAGCATCACGGCCTTCAGGCCCGAGCCGCACACCTTGTTGATCGTCATCCCCGGCACCGCGTTCGGCAGCCCGGCCTTGATCAGCGACTGCCGCGCCGGGTTCTGCCCCGATCCGGCCGTCAGCACCTGGCCCATGATCACTTCGCTGACCTGATCGGGCTTCACGCCCGCACGTTCCAGCACCGCGCGGATCACCGTCGCGCCCAGCTCCGGCGCTGCAATCTTCGCAAGCGAGCCGCCGAATTTGCCGACCGCGGTTCGCGCGGCCGATACGATCACTACGTCCGTCATGTTCAATTCCTGCATCGAAATCAGTTCGTCGTTCCGACACCGGCACGCGCCGGCTGCAACGGGCGATGGCACCCGTCGCGCCATCCGGCGCGATCACGGTCGCACGCCGCCATGGGGGCGGACGGCGCTCGCGCACACCGGCGGCACACCGGTACGGGCGCCTTGCGGCGAACCGGACGACGGCCGGACCCCGCATGGCACACGCGGCGCCCGACGCCGTCCGGCGCCGATCGAGCGTGTCGCGCTTTCACGCGGCACGCCGTCGTGCGGTTACGCAGCCGATTCGCGCGCGGCAGCGTCCTTGCGCGCGGCGGCAGCCGTCTGCTTGGCGCCGCGCGTGGCCGTTTCGCTGACCGCGTCGAAACCGCTCTGTGCGGCCTCGATCGCCTGCCCCGTCGCCGTGCGCACCGAGTCGGCCGCGGCCGTCGCCGCCGACAGCGCCGAATTCAGCGCAGCCACCACCGGTGCCGAACCCGCCGGCGCGTGCTTCGACAGCTCGCCGAGCACGTCCTTCAGGCGCTTGTCGTTCTGTTCGTACTGCGCCTGCGCGACCTTCGCCCATTCGGACTGCGTCGACACCGCGATGTCGAACAGATGGCGGCCGTACGACACGACCTTGCCGGCCGCTTCTTGCGGTGCGGCAATCTGCTGCGCGAAGCCGGCGGCCGGATTGTTGCCGTTGAAGGCGTTTTTCAGCTTGTCCTCATACTCTTCCAGCGCCGTCCGGGCCGCTTGCAGGTTGAGTTCGACGAAAGCCTCGAAGCCGTGAATCGCCGGACGGGCAATCGCAAACCACGCGGCAATACCGGACTGATAATCGGCGGTGAGTTTTTCGGGGGCAAATACGGACATCGGGCACGCTCCTGTTAGCAATGCGAGAGACGACGTAAAAATGGAAGCTCGATCTCAAACGGCCTCCTTATTGACAACCCGCCACTTATTTGAGTACGGGAAGTTGAAGGAGGTCATTCTAGATCGATTAATTGTCAATTAAATGGCATTAATAGTAGGTGTAAACCCTTATTATCATTTCCGGCAGCTGCTGGAACCCGCCGCACGCCGGTATCACGGAGAAGATTCCACTGGGGCGCGGGTCCCGCAATGTCTTTTTACCTTTCTGCAGGATAGCGCGCCGTGACATCGCGCAACATTTACCAATCCATTATTCCGTTTATTAGAAAACCGACGCGAATTGAAAATGGAGCGGTCACTGATGTAATCGTTTTTTCTGGATTATTATGAAATCGTTTTCTGAATTACTATTGAATAAATCAATGATATGACGAATTGAGAGTCGAAATGAAAATACGGCCGCATGAAGCGGCCGCGGTCGACACGGGTGAATGCGGAATCAGCCGGCCAGCTCGCGATGCAGCGCGCGGAATTCCTGCGCGAGCTTGTGCCCCGGCTCGAGATGGATCACCGGCTTCGACTGCTGATGCGACTCGCGAATCTTCACCGATGCCGACAGCCTCGACGCGAGCACCGGCAGCCCTTCGTCGACGAGCTCGTCGACCAGCCGTTGCGGCAGGCTCGCGCGCGGCTGGAACTGATTGATGACGATCCCTTCGACCTCGAGCGCCGCGTTGTGGTCCTGCTGGATTTCCTTCACGTTCTCGAGCAGCGTGTACAGCGCGCGGCGCGAGAAATCGTCGCAGTCGAACGGGATCAGGCAGCGCTCGACCGCGATCAGCGCCGAGCGCGTATAGAAATTCAGCGCGGGCGGCGTGTCGATGTACACGGCGTCGTAGGCGTCGAGTTCGTTCAGCGCGTCGCGCAGCTTGTAGATCTTGTAGCGCGATTCGAGCTTGCCGTGCAGCGTGTCGAGATCCGGATGCGCGGGCATCACGTCGAGCCCTTCGAACGGGGTCGGATGGATGAACGATGCGACGTCGATCGGCCGGAAGTTGAAGGTCAGCGCGGTTTCGAAGAACCCGGCAACGCCCGGTTGCGCCTCGGCGGCCGCATCGCCGAGCAGGTAGCGCGTGGAGTTCGCCTGTGCGTCGAGGTCGATGACGAGCGTGCGCAATCCTTCGCTCGCGCTGATCGCGGCCAGGTTGCAGACGATCGTCGACTTGCCTACGCCGCCCTTCTGGTTGAACACGACCCGCCGCATGGTGCCCCCTCGATCGAACGTCGAAAAGAGCAGCTTAGCCGGTCAATAATGGCGGCCGCATGACGCAGGTCGAATGGCGTGCGGCTTGTGTCCGGCACGCATCAGGTGCGCGGCAGCGTCCCCGACACGTAGCGGTTGCCGGGCATGCACCACCGCCACGGGAAGTCCATGCCGACGCGAATGCCGATGCGCGGCCCGCCCGCCAGGTTCGCGGGCGGCGTCGTGCCGTCGTCGACGATCGCGAACCCTTCGCGCGCAGCGACGAGATCGGCGCCATCCTGCGCGCCATCGATGCCCATCGCCTGCGTCAGCCGCGCCGGCCCGCGGCACAGGTCGCGATCGCGCGTCTGCGGCGGCCGGGCCGCACGCATGCGCTCGATTCCGTGCAGCGGTTCCAGCGCGCGGATCAGCACGCCCGTTCCCGCACCGTCAGGACCGCACACGCAGTTGCAGCACCAGTGCATGCCGTACGTGAAATAGACGTACAGATGCCCCGGCGGCCCGAACATCGTCGCATTGCGCGGCGTCCTGCCGCGATAGGTGTGCGCCGCCGGGTCGATCGCGCCGGCATACGCCTCCACTTCGACGATGCGGCCGGCGCGGCCGTCCGCGGCCGCGAGGATCTTGTTGAGCAGGAGCGGTGCGACGTCGGTGGCCGCGCGATCGAAGAACGCGCGCGGCAACACGGTGCCCGGCCAGACGAAAGCGGTCTTATCGCGCCGCATGTCGTGTCGCCGTCGTCGCGGCCAGATAAAGCGGACGGTACGCGTCGACCAGGTCGCCGAGACCGAACGCGAGATTTCTCCCGCTCGGATTGGGGAGCACCCAGACGTTCGCGCCCTGCATGCGGACCGGTTGCAGCCCCCACGCGACTTCGCGTTGCCCCGACAGCGCCGCATACGCGGCCTTGCCGAGAAAGGCGACGAAGCACGGCCCGTAACGCACGACCTTCTGCTCGAACGCCGCCGCCGCGGCGATGAATTCGGCACGCGACAGTTGCTCGGCACTCGCCGTCGGCCGCTTCACGACCGCCGTCAGGCCGCAGCCGTACCGGAGCAGCATGTGATCGTCCTGCGGTGAAATTTCCGTCGGCGTGAAGCCCGCGAGATGGATCACGCGCCAGAAGCGGTTGTTTCTTCCCGCGAAGTGATGCCCGGTCGCGGCCGCGGTCAGGCCCGGATTGATCCCGCAGAACAGCACGTCGAGATGTTCCGCGATGAGGTCGGGAAGTTCGTCAGCCACGTTTTACCCGGAGCACGACATACGGAAAAAGTGCAGGAACGACGTCAAACGAAGAAAGGCCCGAAGACCCGGGCCAAGCAAGCAGCTTGACTCGGACATTCGGGCCCGTCGTGATGCGGAATGACGACTTGGCGATCAGAACGGAATATCGTCGTCCATCTCGTCGAAGCCGCCGCCGGCCGGTGCGCTCGGACGGCTTTGCGCGCCGCCGCCTGCACCGCCGGCGCCGCATCGGAGCAGGACACGCGCGGTCAGAGACGCGCGATCGAGACTTCGGTGGACTTCACGAGCGCGACGACTTCCGCGCCGACCTTCAGTTCGAGTTCGTCGACCGAACGGGTCGT
>NZ_JAAGPK010000313.1:0-3819 GCF_017104685.1 Burkholderia sp. Tr-20355
TTTCGCCGCCCGTCGTGAAGATCCGGACGCGGTAGTCGGCTTCCGGATCGGTCGGCGTGCAGAGGAACGTCGTTTCCGACAGGTTCGTCCAGCGGGCGATCTCGAGCATGGCGTCGTCGCCGAGCGAATCGGCGTCGAACACCACGGCCAGCGGATTGCCCTTGAACGGCACCGACGAGAACACGTCGACCTGCTTGAAGCGGACGAGGCGGCCGGACATCGTGCCGGGCCCGTTACGCGACTTCGGCGATCAGCTCGATCTCGACGCATGCGCCGAGCGGGATCTGCGCGACGCCGAAGGCCGAGCGGGCGTGCTTGCCGGCGTCGCCGAACACCTCGGCGATCAGCTCCGACGCGCCGTTCGTCACGACGTGCTGTTCCGTGAAGTCGAGCGTCGAGTTGACGAGGCTCATCAGCTTCACGATGCGCGTGACCTTGTTCAGGTCGCCGGTATGCGCGTGCAGCGTCGCGAGCAGGTCGATCGCGATCGCGCGCGCGGCCGCCTTGCCGTCTTCCGTCTGCAGGTCGGCGCCGAGCTTGCCGGCCCAGACCTTGCCGTCCTTCTTCGCGATGTGGCCCGACAGGTACACCGTGTTGCCGCTTTGCGCGCTCATCACGTAGGCGGCGGCCGGTGCGCCGGCGGTCGGGAGCTCGATGCCGAGCGACTTCAGCTTGTCGTAGACGTTAGCCATGTAATCGATTCCTCGTAGAGAGTCGTGACAGGAAAAAGGGGATCAGAGGCGCTCGCGCAGCAGCTTGCCGAGGCGCGCGACGCCTTCCTCGATCTTCTCGGGCGGCACCGTCACGAACGACAGGCGCAGCGTGTTCTGCTGCGCGTCGTCCGCGAAGAACGGCGCGCCCGGCACGAAGGCGACGTGGTTGTCGACGGCCGCGGCGAGCAGCTTCATGCTGTCGATCTGCGCGGGCAGGTTCACCCAGATGAACATCCCGCCTTCCGGGCGGTTCCACGTGACGCCTTCCGGCATGTGACGCGCCAGCGCGCCGAGCATCGCGTCGCACTGCGCGCTGTACAGCTCGCGGATCGTCGGGATGTGCTCGTCGAGGAAGCCGTCCTTGATCACTTCGTGCGCGATGCGCTGCGTGAGCGTCGGCGTGTGCAGATCGGTGGCCTGCTTGGCCTGCACGAGCTTGAAGTGGAGTTCCTCGGGCGCGATGATGTAGCCGATCCGCAGGCCCGGTGCGAGCACCTTCGAGAACGTGCCGAGGTGCACGACGTGGTCGGGCGCCATCGACAGCATCGTCGGCAGCGGTTCGCCGCGATAGTTCAGCGCGCCGTACGGATCGTCCTCCAGCACCGGGAACGGGCTCGACTGCGCGAACGCGGCGAGCGCGCGGCGGCGCTCGACGGGCAGGCGGCGGCCGGTCGGGTTCTGGAAGTTCGGTTGCGCGTACAGCAGGCGCGCGCCTTGCGTGAGTTCGGGCGTCAGGCCTTCCGGCAGCAGGCCCTGTTCGTCGGTCGGCACCTGCACGTAGCGCGGCTCGTACAGCGAGAACGACTGCAGCGCGCCGAGGTAGGTCGGCGTTTCGACCAGGATCGGACTGCCCGGATCGACGAGCGCCTTGCCGAGCAGGTCGAGCGCCTGCTGCGAGCCGGTCGTGATCAGCACCTGCGACACGCGCACGCTGTAGCGCTCGGCGATCCATTCGCGCAGCGGCAGGTAGCCTTCGGTCGCGCTGTACTGGAGCGCGGCGGCCGGCGCGTCGCGCAGCACGCGGTCGGCGGCGGCGCGCATGCGCTCGGCCGGGAACGTCGCGGGGGCGGGCAGGCCGCCGGCGAACGAGATGACCTCGGGGCGTTCCGTGACCTTCAGGATCTCGCGGATCGCAGAGCTCGTCAGCTTGCGGGCGCGTTCGGAAAGCTGCCAGTGCGGCGGATGCAGGTCGCTCGGATTCATAGTCTCCTCGTTCGGATATCGTGGTCAGTCAAGAAAGGTCGTTCGGGCGAATCGTTTCGACACCGCCGGGTGGGCAGGCGCGAGCGCGATCGAGCCTTCGCGGCCGGGTGGGCAAAACCGATCAGGCAAAACAAACATTATGGCGCACCTCATCAACCGGCGCGAGCGGGACGCGGGGCCGTGGCCACCGCCGAGCGGCGCCCGAGCACCACGGTGGCGATCACGGCCGCCGCGAACAGCCACGTCGACGGCGTGACGGTCTCGCCGAACAGCAGGGCGGAAAAGGCGATCGTGAAGAAAATCTGCAGCAGCTGCACCTGGCCGACACGTGCGGTGCCCCCCATCGCGAGCCCCGCATACCAGGCGAAAAAGCCGATGAATTGCGAAAAAAGGGTCACGTAACCGAACGCGAGCCACGTGCGCGGCGCGAGCGGGCCCGGATGCGCGGCATGCTGCATCCACGCGAGCCAGCCGACCGGCAGCACGAGGAACGGCGCCGACACGACGAGCGCCCAGCAGATCACCTGCCAGCCGCCGATCTGGCGCGCGAGGCGCGCGCCTTCCGCGTAGCCGAGCGCGCCGATGCCGACCGCGACGAGCATCAGCGCGTCGCCGGCCTGCAGGGTGCCGCCGCCGTCGCGCAGCGCGAACGCGATCACGAGCGCGCTGCCCGCGACCGCGCTGGCCCAGAACGCCTTCGACGGCCGCTCGTGCGACAGCCACGCCGCGTACAGCGCGACGAACAGCGGCTGCAGCCCGTTGACGACCGCGCCGTGCGACGCCGGCACCGATTTCATCGCCCACGCGGAGAACACCGGATACGCGATGATCACGCCGGCCGACGTGATCGCGAGACTTTTCAGTTGCGCGCGGGTCGGCAGCGCCTCGCGGCGCCACCACAGCAGCAGGCCGGCCGGCACGGCGGCGGCGAGCGCGCGGCCGAGCCCGTTGAGCAGCGGGTTGAGTTCGGACACGACGATTCGCGTCATCGGCAGCGTCAGGCTGAAGATCATCACGCCGATCAGGCCGAGCAGCATGCCCCGGGTTTCGCGCGAATTCATGTGGCGGTGTCTCCGTATTGCAGGTCGTTGTCGTCGGGAACGCGGCGGCGCGTTCAGCGCAGCGTACGGGCGCCTTGCGGCGTATCGAATTCGGCCACGAGCGCGGGCGGACCTTCGCCCGCGTCGAGATCGAGCAGCTGGGCGGCGCCGAGCCAGTCGAGCTGCTCGCGGATGACGTCGGCACGCGGGTGGGTGCCCTTGAGCGCCTTCAGCGCGACGCCGTTGCCCGGCAGCGACTCGGCCGGGTGGCGCGGGCTGTCCCACTGGATCAGCGACGGCGCGAGCCCGTCGCCCGAGCCTTGCCAGGCGGGGAAGCTGCCGTCGTCGGGCACCGTGAGGCCCCAGCGCAGGTCGCCGCGGCTCATCGCGACCACGGGCGCGATGCGGGCCGGGTACTGGCTCTGCCACAGGGCAAGCCGGCGCGGGCGGTCGACGCGCGCGACCCAGTGCGCGAGGAACGGGCCCTGCGCGAGCCGCGCGTGCATCGCCGGATCGTCGAGGCCGAACAGCCGTGCGCGCGGCGGCTTCGCGCCGTCGTCCGCGGCAGGCGCGTCGGGGTCGATCGCGATCACTTCGAGGTAGAGCCCGCCCCACGCGCCGAACAGCGCATTGTGGGTCCGCATCAGCGGGTGGCGGCCGCCGCCGGCCGGTTCGATGCCGAGCGCGTCGGCGACATGGCGAACGCCTTCGTCGAGCGTGCGCGCGGCGATCACGAGATGGTGAAATTCAGGCGGTCGTGCCGGCGGCTGCCGGCAGCGCGCGGCGTGCGGGGCCGCGCGTCAGGCGCCGTTCGAAGCCGTACCAGCTCAGGGTCGCGTAAGCGAGCGTGATCGCCAGCGCGA
>NZ_JAAGPK010000314.1:0-237 GCF_017104685.1 Burkholderia sp. Tr-20355
TCAGTTACCTCGTACATCGACATCGACCATTTAGTCGAGCTAGTTTTCTGCAGTACGTGTTGTCTGCCATTCTATTCACTTAACGCTCACTCATTCTTTCAGCACGACAAAGTTGCTTTGTGTCATGAATTACTAGTGTCAATGTAGCTTGTCTCATCTCATACTGGTGGACGACATCACAGCGTTGTCTAGCATACTTATCGACACCGCTTTTTCGTTTCACTGTTTTTTTTTTTT
>NZ_JAAGPK010000315.1:0-3589 GCF_017104685.1 Burkholderia sp. Tr-20355
TGGCGGCATCGCGCTCGCGCCGGCGCGAGCGCGATGCCGCCCGCGACGCGCCAGCCTGACACGATCGCCTTCATCTGGCGCGTCTGCTCCTCGAGCGACGCGGCGGCCGCCGCCGCCTGCTCGACGAGCGCCGCGTTCTGCTGCGTGACCGAATCCATCTGGCCGACCGCGCGGTTGACCTGCTCGATGCCGGTCGACTGCTCGTCGGACGCCGCGCTGATCTCGCCCATGATGTCGGTCACGCGGCGCACGGCCTGCACGATCTCTTCCATCGTCGCGCCGGCACGCGCCACGAGCGCCGACCCGCTGTCGACCTTCTCGGTCGAATCGCCGATCAGCTGCTTGATTTCCTTCGCGGCGCTCGCGCTGCGCTGCGCGAGCGAGCGCACCTCGCCCGCGACCACCGCGAAGCCGCGGCCCTGTTCGCCCGCGCGCGCGGCTTCGACCGCCGCGTTCAGCGCGAGGATGTTGGTCTGGAACGCGATGCCCTCGATCGTGCCGATGATGTCGACGACCTTGCCCGAGCTGGCCGCGATGTCCTGCATCGTCGACACGACCTGGCCGACCACGTCGCCGCCCTGCGTCGCGATGTCCGACGCGTTCACCGCGAGCTGGCTCGCCTGCCGCGCGTTCTCCGCGTTCTGCCGCACGGTGCCCGTCAGCTGCTCCATGCTCGACGCGGTTTCCTGCAGCGACGCGGCCTGCTCCTCGGTGCGCTGCGACAGGTCGATGTTGCCGGTCGCGATCTCGCGCGCGCCGACGTCGATCGACTCGGTGCCGCGATGCACGGCCTGCACCATCGTCGTCACCGCGTCCTGCATCCGCTTGATGCCGCCGAACAGGCGGCCGATCTCGTTCGTGCTGAACACGCTCACCGGCTGCGTGAGGTCGCCGCCGGCGATGCGCTCGAAGTGCGCGATCGCGTCCTCGATCGGCTTCACGATCAGGCCGCGCAGGACGAAGCGGATCGCGATCACGACGACGAACGCGATCGCGATGCCGGCGGCGATCAGCGCGACCATCAGCGAGATCTGCGACTGCGTCGCGGCCTGACGCTCTTCCGCGCGCTTCTGCAGCGATGCGATCACGGCCGCCGCCGTCTGGTCGAACGCGACGAACATCGGGCTGATCTTCGCGTCGGCAATCGCGTGGTACGCCGCCATGTCGCCCGCGCGCGCCGCCGCGAATTCGGGCTCGACGCCTTCCTTCACGATCGTCGTGTAGCGGGCGGTGAGCTCGTCGAGGAGCGCCTGCTCGACGCCGAGCTTCGGCAACGACTGGAACGCCTGCCAGTTCTGGTTCGACTTCGCGAACAGCTCCTGCGCGCGGTCGAGCACCTTCGCCGCGTCGGCCGCGTTGCCGCCTTCGGTCAGCGTACGGAAGCGGTCGAGCGCGACGCGCGAGCGCAGCAGGTGCGCGGCCGTGTCGTCCAGCGTGTGAATCGCCGGCAGGTCGACGTGCGCGATCTCGTCGAGCGAACGGCTCGCGTGATTGAGCGCGTAGAGGCCGAGCCCGCCGACCGCGGCGGCCAGGCACACGAGAATGAGTCCGACCGCGGTGAGCGTCGTACGGATCGACCAGTTGTGCAACATTGCAGATTCTCCCGAAATTGCTGCGCGCGCGGCGCGCTTACCCGCCGAGTGTCTCGATCAGCGCCATTTCACGGCTCGACATCAGCTTCTCGATGTCCATCAGGATCAGCATCCGGCCGTCGACCGTGCCGAGGCCGGTCAGGTACTCGGTCGTCAGCGTCGCGCCGAATTCCGGCGCCGGCATGATCTGGTCGGTCTGCAGCGTCAGCACGTCCGACACGCCGTCGACCACCATCCCGACCACGCGGTTCGACACGTTCAGGATGATCACGACGGTCTGGTGGTCGTACTCGACGCGGCCGAGATGGAACTTGATCCGCATGTCGACGATCGGCACGATGATCCCGCGCAGGTTGATCACGCCCTTGATGAACTCCGGCGCGTTCGCGATGCGCGTGACGCTGTCGTAGCCGCGGATTTCCTGCACTTTCAGGATGTCGATCCCGTATTCCTCGTCGCCGAGCGTGAACACGAGGAATTCCTGGCCCGTCGCGTCGCCCTGCTCCGCGTCGCGGCGGCTCGTTGCCGCGTTCGCCGCGGCCGGATTGATCATTTGGACTTCAGCAGACACGTTTGCCCCCAATCGGTTGATGGCGAGAGTCAGAACATCGCGAGCTCGGCGCCGGCACGGGCGCCGTGCGTCGCACGGGTTTCACGGTTGAGCGCCGCGACGTCGACGATCAGGGCGACGCTGCCGTCGCCGAGGATGGTCGCCGCCGAGATGCCGTGGACCTTGCGGTAGTTGGTTTCGAGGTTCTTCACGACCACCTGCTGCTGGCCGACCAGCTCGTCGATCAGCATCGCGAAGCGGCGGCCCTCGGTTTCCATGATCGTGACGATCCCCTGCGTCGGGTCGGTGCGCGCGTCCTCGACCGAGAACACCTCGTGCAGCGCGACCAGCGGCAGGTATTCGCCGCGCACGCGCACCACGCGCTCGCCGTTGCCGACCGTGTAGATGTCGTCGGTCGACGGCTGCAGCGACTCCATCACGAAGTTCAGCGGCAGGATGAAGATCTCGCTGCCGACCTTCACCGACATCCCGTCGAGGATCGCGAGCGTGAGCGGCAGCACGATCCGCGTGGTCGTGCCGCGGCCGGCCTGCGACGTGATCTCGACGTGGCCGCCCATCGACTGGATGTTGCGCTTCACGACGTCCATCCCGACGCCGCGGCCCGACACGTCGGTCACCGTCTCGGCCGTCGAGAAGCCCGGCGCGAAGATCAGCTGCCAGACTTCGTCGTCGCTGATGTTGTCGGACACCTGCATGCCCTGCTTCGCGGCCTTCGCGAGGATCCGCTCGCGGTTCAGGCCCGCGCCGTCGTCGCTCACCTCGATCACGATGTTGCCGCCGTGATGCGCGGCCGACAGCACGAGCTGGCCGACCGCATCCTTGCCGGCGGCGACGCGCTTGTCGACGGTTTCGATCCCGTGGTCGAGGCTGTTGCGCACGAGGTGGGTGAGCGGATCGATGATCCGCTCGATCAGGCTCTTGTCGAGTTCGGTCGCCTGGCCGAACGTGACGAGCTCGACCTGCTTGCCGAGCTTGCCGGCGAGGTCGCGCACGAGGCGCGGGAAGCGGCTGAACACGTAGTCCATCGGCATCATGCGGATCGACATCACCGCTTCCTGCAGGTCGCGCGCGTTGCGCTCGAGCTGCGCCATCCCGTTGAACAGGCGGTCGTGCAGCGCCGGATCGAATGCGCTCGCGGTTTCCGCGAGCATCGCCTGCGTGATCACGAGCTCGCCGACGAGGTTGATCAGCTGGTCAACCTTCTCCACGCCGACGCGAATCGAGCTGCCTTCGGCACCCGCGGCGGCGGCAGCGGCCGGGCGCGCACGCTTGTCGTCGTGGTGCGCGGCGGCCGGCGCCGCGTGTTCGACAGGCTGTCCGGCTGGAACGCGAGATGCGGCACGCGATGCTCGGGGTCGGCCGTATGCAGGCGCGTGACGTCGACGAGATCCGCGACCACCGCCGACGCGGTCGGCTCCGCGCCCGC
>NZ_JAAGPK010000030.1:0-69210 GCF_017104685.1 Burkholderia sp. Tr-20355
GCGCCCGAACCCGTATCCCGTGCGACGGTCGCGCCGTTCTCGATCGTCGAGATCGATCCCGAACTCGGCATCGCGCTCGACCTCGATACCGAGATCCCGCCGTTCGCGCTGTTGCAGGCGCGCCGGCCCACACGAGCCGCTGCGCCGCCTGGACGGCGCCCGCCGCGTTGTCGCTGACGACGACATCGGCCCCCGGCAGGTTCGCCTCGCGATTGATCATCACGACCGGAATCCGGTGTTCGAGGTACTGCTGCGCGACCGACAGCGGCGGCGACGCGGACGTCATCACGAGCCCCGCGATCCGGTAGCTGAGCAGCTGTTCCAGCGATTGCCTGACCTGGCGCGGATCTTCCGCGTTGGTCACGAGCGGCGTCAGCGCGCGCTGCCCGAGCGCGGCCATCAGGTCCGACAGCAGCCGTGCGCGAAACGGGTTCTCGAACCCCGCCGTGACGACGCCGATCATGCTGCTGCGCTGCGTGATCATGTCGCGCGCGATCAGGTTGACCTGGTAGCCGAGCGCACGCGCGGCGGCCATCACGCGTTCGCGTGTTTGCGGTGCGATGCTCGCCGTCGGCGAAAATGCGCGCGACACCGCGGAGCGCGAGACGCCGGCCCGCGCCGCGACATCCGACGCCGTTACCCACGGTTTTCTTTCCTTGTCATTCATCGATTCATGATCCCTTCGCGCCACGAAACGTGCATGCCGCTCGCCGACTGGATGTCGGCGCTCGACGATGCGCGGCTGCTGCATACGCTGACCCTACCGGGCAGCCATGACACCTGTGCGTATACGGTCGACGATGCGCTCGTGCGCACGCAGCGCGCGCCGCTCGACGCGCAGCTCGCGCACGGCGTGCGGCTGCTCGACATCCGCTGCCGGCACGTGCGCGACGCGTTCGACATTCATCACGGCGGTATCGCGCTGGGGATGACGTTCGACGACGTGCTGACAAGCTGTGCGCGCTTTCTCGACGCGCATCCGCGCGAATGCATCGTGATGTCGGTGAAGGACGAGTGGCCGGCACAGGCGTGCACGCGCGGGTTCGACGCGACGTTCGACGCGCATCGCGCGCGGCACCCGCGGCTGCGCTGGCATGCCGGCGGCACGCTGCCCGCGCTCGGCGACGTGCGCGGCGCGATCGTGCTGCTGCGGCGCTTTCGCAGCGGCCGGCCGCTCGGCATCGACCTGACTGCGTGGCCCGACAACGCGACGTTCACGATCGATCATCCGGACGGCGCGTTCGTGATCCAGGACGAATATCGCGTGCCGGTGGCCGCATCGATCGCGTGGAAGTGGCGCGCGATCGACGCGCTGCTGACGCACCTGCCGGTGCCGGACAGCGGCCGCTGGGCGATCAGTTTCTGCAGCGGGACGGGAATGGGCGCGAATCCGTCCGTGGTGGCGCACGGCGACGGCAGGGTGCCCGGCATTCATGCGAGGCTGGCCGAGCGGTTGCATGCGCAGCGCGGCCCGCATGGCGCGATGCTGCTCGATTTCTGCGACGACGACGACTGGGCGCTGGTGCGCGCGCTGATCGAATGCAACGACCACGTGCCGGAGCAGGGCGTCTGGCGCAAGGCGTTTCGCTGTTAGTCAGCGCAGGTTCGCGTTGAAGAACGCGAGCGCCTTCGCGTCGAGTGTCCGGTGGAAGGCCGCGCGATCGAAGCCCTTTGCGTCGGTGCAGATGTCGGGCGCGTCGCGCGCCAGCTGCTCGGGGCACGGCGCCAGGAATGCGAAATGCGCGGCATTCGGCACGACGTGGAATTCCGGCCGCTGCGGCAGCAGGGCCGCCAGCGCGGGCGCCATTTCCGGCACCACGCCGTCGCCGCCTGCCTCGGAGGCCCAGAGCTGGATCGGCGCATGCACGTCCTTCAGCGTGTCGGCGCTCGGGAATGCGTCGAACGGATCGGCGAGCACGTAGGCCTTGATGCGCGGATCGTGCGTCAGCGGCGCTTTCGGCACGTCACCGTCGCGGATTTGCCGGCAGATCGGCCATGCCGGGTCCGGGCAGGCGAGCGCCGCATGCACGAAATCCGGGTTGGCGCCGGCCAGCACGAGGCCCGTGTAGCCGCCGCGCGAAAATCCGAAGAAGCCGATGCGGGTCGGGTCGGTTCGTGCGGCATCCGGCGCCTTGTCCAGCATGTAGTCGACCAGACGCGTGATGTCGGCCGGACGCTCGACGAAGTCGCTCAGATCGGCCGCGCGGCTCATGTCGGAGAACGTGTCGCCCGGATGGTTGATCGCCGCGACGACGTAGCCCGCGTCGGCGAGCGTTTCCGCGAGGTCGTGATGGCCGAGGAACGTGCCGCTGTGGCCGTGCGAGATCACGACGAGCGGCAGCTTGTCGCCGGCGGTCGGGCAGTCGCGCTGCCCTTGCAGCACGAAGGGGCCGATCGTGAGCGGCCGGCCGGGGGCGGCGCAGGGTGTCCAGATGGCCGCCCGCACCGCGGGGCCGCGGGTGTCGGCCGGAATCGTGACGAACTTGACGCCGGCCGCATGCGCGATCGTGGCGGACAGGCAGAGCAGGACGGCCGATAGCCAGGTTTTCATGTGCAATCCCGGGCAAGGGCGGGCGCCGCGATACGCGCCGGACGGAAGCGCTTACCGCGTCGCGATCGCCACTGCCGCGGAGGCCATCGCGGTCGCGCTCGTGCGGTTCGCGATCCGTTTCGCACGCGTCGATGTCAGGAACGCGCGTGCATGCGATGCGAGCAGCGACCAGAAGCAGTCGGCAAGAATCAGCACGGCGAGCATCGTGCCGACGAGTTCGGCCCACGCAGCGACACTGACATGCGCGAGATCGACGATGGTCGGCAGGAGTGCGAGATAGAACACCATGATCTTCGGATTGCCGAGCGTCACGAGCATGCCGGCGACGAACATGCGCCACGGCGACTGGCCGCGCGGCAGGTCGTCCGCGCCCGTGTCGGTGGGCGCGATCCACATTTTCCACGCGAGAAACAGCAGGTACGCGACGCCAAGCAGCTTCAGCACGAACAGGCCCGTTGCGAACGTGCGCGCGAACGCCGACAGCCCCGCGACCGCGAGCGTGAGCCACAGCGCTTCGCCGAGCCACATTGCCATGAGGAACGGCAGAACGTCGCGGATGCCGTTCGTCAGCACGCGCGCGACGAGCGCGGCGACGCTCGGTCCGGGCGTGCCCGCGGTGACGAGCAGGGCGAAGGCGAAGACGGTGAGCGTGGACAGCGTCATGGCGGGCCTCGGGAGTGGGACGTTCGAAACGTATGAAGTATCGATTATAGTGACGGCCGTTCCAGCCAGCCAGCCTGAATTGCCGTCATGACAGCATCGATCCTGATTCGTCTCGCCACGCGCGAGGACGCGGCCGCGATGGCCGCCGTGGAAGTCGCCGCCGCGCAGCGGTTTCGCGAAATCGGCATGGCCGACATCGCCGACGGCGAGCCGACGGATGCGGCCACCGTGCTCGCGCGCATCGACGCCGGCCGAGCGTATGTCGCGGTCGATCAGCAGGGGACGTGCGTCGGTTTCGCGTTCTACCGGTTGCTCGACGCGCGGCGCTTGTATCTGGAGGAACTGGATGTCGCGCCGTCGCATGCCGGACAGCGGATCGGCGCGCGCCTGATCGAACAGGTGAGGGCGCGCGCGGTGCAGGAGCACGTCGAGCAGGTGCTGCTGTCGACGTTTCGCGATGCGCCGTGGAATGCGCCGTACTACGCGCGCCTCGGTTTCGACATCGTCGACGACGCATCGCTCGACGATACGCTGCGCGCGATTCGCGCGCACCACGTCGCGCTCGGCCTCGACGAAACGCGGCGCGTGTTCATGCGCGCGGACGTGCGCGCCTGAACACGTGCTGCCTGGCCGTCAGGCCGCGTCGCTCAGCGCCGGGTAGTCGGTGTAACCCGTTTCGCCTTCCGCGTAGAACGTCTCCGGTACCGGCTGGTTGAGCGGTGCGCCGAGTTCGAGACGGCGCGGCAGGTCCGGGTTCGCGATGAACAGCTTGCCCCAGGCGATCGCGTCGGCGCTGCCGCTGGCGAGCGCGGCTTGCGCGGTGTCGAGCGTGAACTGCTCGTTCGCGATCAGCGGGCCGCCGAACGCTTCCTTCAGGCGCGGGCTCAGGTGGTCGCCCGAATACGATTCGCGCGTGAAGATGAACGCGATCTTGCGGCGGCCGAGCTCGCGAGCGACGTAACCGAACGTGGCCGCCGGATCGGAGTCGCCCATCGTGTGCGCGTCGCCGCGCGGTGCGAGGTGCACGCCGACGCGGCCGGCGCCCCACACGTCGATCGCGGCGTCGACCACTTCGAGCAGCAGGCGCGCGCGGTTCTCGATCGGGCCGCCGTACGCATCGGTGCGGTGGTTGGTGCTGTCCTGCAGGAACTGGTCGAGCAGGTAGCCGTTCGCGCCGTGGATCTCGACGCCGTCGAAGCCGGCGGCCTTCGCGTTCTCGGCACCCTTGCGGTAGGCGGCGACGATACCCGGGATTTCGTCGAGCTCGAGTGCGCGTGGCGTCACGTACGGACGCTGCGGACGCACGAGGCTCACGTGGCCGCCCGCGGCGATCGCGCTCGGCGCGACCGGCAGGTCGCCGTTCAGGAATACCGGATCGGAGATCCGGCCGACGTGCCAGAGCTGCAGCACGATGCGCCCGCCGGCTGCATGCACGGCCTGTGTCACCTGCTTCCACCCTTCGACCTGCTCGTCGGACCAGATGCCCGGCGTGTCCGCATAGCCGACGCCCTGCGGCGTGACCGACGTTGCTTCGGTAATGATCAGGCCGGCCGACGCGCGCTCGCTGTAGTAGCGCGCCATCAGCGCATTCGGCACGCGCGTCGTGCCCGCACGGGCGCGGGTGAGCGGCGCCATCACGATGCGGTTCGGCAGGCTCAGGTCGCCGAGGGTAACGGGGTCGAACAGTGTAGGCATGGCAGATAACCTCTTCTCGAAAGGCGGGGAAGCCGGCGCGTCATGTGCGATGGCGCCCCGCATGGCCGGTTGGGCCGATGGTTAGAGTTCGCGGCGCATGGCGTCGTGAAATGCGTCGATGACGGCCTCGTTGCGCCGGAAGAACGCCCACTGGCCGATCCGCGTCGACGTCACGAGCCCCGCGCGCTGCAGCGTGGCGAGGTGCGCGGAGACGGTCGACTGCGACAGCCCGCAGCGCGCGTCGATCTGGCCCGCGCAGACGCCGTGTTCGTACGGCAGCGTCTGTTGCGGGAAATGCTCGTTGGGCGTTTTCAGCCAGACGAGGATCTCCCGGCGCACGGGGTTCGAGAGCGCTTTCAGGATTGCGTCGATGTCGATTTCGGTCGGCATGGAAGGGCTTGGTGTTTCGGTTCGGCAAACGGGTATCGTCGATGAGCGAATCATATATCGTAATTTAACGATATGCTTGAAAGCACTGCTGCCAATGGGGTTGATAGGTGTCGACATACAAAAAAGGTCGCACTTATGAGAAGGGGGCGGAAATGTTCAAAAAAGGCCACACCTCGTATTTCACTATGTAAAAAGGCGGGATAACTGGTTGATATCAATCACCTTTATTTTCTGCTGCGTTAGGGGCCTTGGGAGTCAGCAGGGGCGTGCAAAAGTTTCCTGCCAAGAAAATTGATTAGTATTTCTAAGTTAATGTGTGTGCTAGGTCGCTGTGGCAAGGGAAAGCGATATCATTTCATAATGCTTTCAAATTGAGGTGGGAATCCACTCAATGCGAGTCGGCTGAATGACCTGAGGTTGGCGCTTTCCCTCCGGGTGACAGAAGACCAAGGGGGAGCACGGACGAGCGCCGCGCCGACTGCACGGGGGGGCTCAACATAGGCCCTTTTTGCGGCGACGGCAGACTTACAGGGCCGCGTGACATCTCGTCGACGTTGTGGCGCTCAATCGCGAGAACTGAAGGGGAACATAGTAAGGGCTATGTTCCCCTTCAGTTCTGGGCATGGGAGAGGCCTCGGCGTGCGCGGCACGCCCCTAGGGAATTGAGCGCTCCCACCGCGGCGATCGCAAGCGGTGCCATCATCGTTTCGTCGCCGCTGTATTTCTGGCGCGGGCGACGACGTGCCGGTGGGCGGGTTCATTGGGCATTGCGTCACGCGCGGGCCGGGAGGTTCTTCGATCCGGGCCGGGCTGTTGGAGAGACGGCTTCGACTCAGGCGGTGCTGAAGCTCAATTGCGAGCGCGCACATATAGCGCGGTGATAGGCGAGGGCCTCGGCGGGCCAGCCTCAGCTCGCACCGCTTCGAGGTCGTTCGAGGCATGGATGTAGGGGAATAGGGCAGCTCGGTTCTCGCCCGCGCTCCCGGACAGCGGAAGAGCGAAGGTCATGCGTTCGAGCGGTGCGAGCAGGGTTGCCTGGCCGCCTACCTCGACAGTCTGATTGTCCGGCGCGGCGAAGGGATCTCGGGCATCAACGTCCGCCTCGACACGCAACCCGATCGTCGCTTCGTGACGACGGAGCCAGCTGACGATGCTGCGTGCGCGGCCGGCACCGATACGTGGAACGGCGCGCCACCACGTGCCGCCGCGCTCGTTACAGAAGTTCACGAGCTCCACGAGGGTTGCGATGTGCCGTGACTTCAACCGAACGGCCACCAGTGGCCGAAACCACATTCCTACGGCGTGCCCGGCTTCTGGCCGTGCAACGGCGAGCTGCGCTGCTTGCTCGACCATCTTGAGGGATACGGCAGCGAGCTTGGCGCTGCCGTGCTTTCTTACTGATGCCTTCAGGTGGTCGGCGAGCACGGGCGAGCGCGACCAGGTCGGCCTGCATGTCGCGCAGACTTCGCTCGACCGCGGCGGCCGTGAGCGGTTCACCATCGTCCATCGCCCAGGTACAGACGGCCGATCGTTGCCAGTGGGATATGCTGGACGTAAGCTCTCAGCGCGGCGAAGTCGTTCCGAGTGTAGGTGCGTTGATGGGCGACGGTCTGCGGCCGATTGGACACGGCGAATCCTCAGAAAGCGGGTTGGTCGGTATAGCGCGGGTTGGCAATCTGCTCGCGTAGCCAGCCGTCGTCGGCCAGTGCAATTGCCAAGAAAGATGGGACGGTCAGCCAGCGCAGACCGAATTCCTGCTCGTGCGCGGGGTTCTTGCGCCGCCGGTACCACTCGGCAAGGCCACGCCGGACGGGGAATGGCTGCAGGTCGGCGTCCGTCTTGAGCCAGAAATCTGCGGTGTGCGGTCTGCTCACCCGAATCAGCGTGTCGCGCTTGAACGACGCGATGTCGACGCGCTTTCCCGCGCGGACCGCCTCCGCAATCAACTCGACAGCCGGCCGATGCGCCGCTTTGTACCCCACGCGTACCTTGCGGAGCATGGCCGTGTCACCAAATCGCGCAGCAAGCCAGACCACGGCGGCAACGAGGCGGTGATTCCCGTTTGAACAATGCGCGGCGCCGCCATACGCACCGAGGTCGAGCGTTGACCGCGCAGTGGCGGACGGAAAGTGCGTCGCGCCAATTGTGGACTCAAAATAGGTCAGTGCGCGTTCGTCCCAGTCGCTGCAGTGCAAGCCCTCGAACAGTTCGCGCCAGGTCGTCGCGTCGTGGTCCGCGAAGTTCGTGTGCGAGAGCGCGACAATCGACGTAAGCGGCACGTCGAAGTAGCCGGCCTTGTATTGGCCTTGCGTGAGCAGTGAAACCATCTCGCGCAGGTTCTGCTCGATGGCTACGGGCCGGTCGAGGACGAGTGAGCGCGAACACTCGGCAGCGAACTGAATCTTGGCCTTGATGGGTGCCACCGGCCGTGTCGGCAGTGGCGCAGCCAGGGCGGCAGGGTAAGCCGCGAACGCGGCGGGGTCGTGCGGCGTCCGAGAGCGGTTGGAGGTGTTGTTCAGCTCTTGCATCTTCGTTTCCATTCGAAGGGTTGGCAGATACCAGCGATTCAACCGCCGGTCGACCCAAATCGCTACGCGGTTGTTGCGCACGCGTCGATGGGCTGAAGACGTATAGTCAATTTTTCGATGCTGCCCGGTGACCGTCATCGCATTCGCGAAAACGCCCGTCCAATCGGCGCTTCTGCGCGGTTTCGCGCCGACGCTGGGCTGGCAGGCACGAGATCATTCTGGCCTTTCTTTATAAGGCGGCGCTCGGTGCTGCGCTCGCAGCCAGCTGGTGTCGGCCAATGCCGCGGCGAGCTCAGGTGATACGGGTTGCCACTTCAGCCCGGCCTCGTCGAGCCGGGGCTCGCGAAATCGGCGACGCACGTTGCCAAGCCAGCCACCTGGCCCTGCGATCGGCGTGACCCGTCGCCCATGGGCCTCCCAATACTGAGTCCCTTCCGACGAGTGGGCGCGCAGAAACACCGTGTGACTGCCGTCCAGCCGGGCGGCGTCGACCCGTGCGCCGGCGCTGAGCGTAGCCGTTATAACGGTGAGCGCGGCGGGATTCACGGGCTGGTAGCGGACCTCAACCTTGCACAGTTTTGCGGCAAGGCCATCTTTTGCCGCCAACCAGCACACGGCGGCAACAAGCCGGTGCATGCCGTTGACGCAGATCAGCGCGCCCCCGAACGCCTGGAAGCGGAGCGGATAGGCCGCGTTAGGCGCCGGGAACGACGACGCGCCGATTTCTGATTCGAAATAGGCGAGGGTGTCCCGTTCCCAGCCGACGCCGTGGATGCCGTCCAGCAAGGAGCGCCACGTTTTCGCGTCTTTGGCGAAGTTCTTGTGGCCGAGTGCAACGAGTTTCACGAGTGGCACATCGAGGTAGGCGGTCCGGAAGGCCGGCAGCGCCAAGCCTTCAGTCGCCGCGAAGATCTCGCGCTTTTCAGCGACCGGTCGGTCGACGATCGCCGCCGGCGCAGCGGGCAGCGCCGCCCGGATCGCGGGCAGCGCGGGCGCGGCGAGCTGGGCACGCGCGCCGTCTTCGCCGTAGACGAAGGCAAGCTGGGCGAAGGTGGGCTTGTCGTTCATCGTGGGGGTGCGGGGTTCGGGTTAGAAATATGCGGGCCGGCGCGTTACGCACCGCTCCCATCGTCGAGCGGCCGAAACGTGAAGCGGCCCAACAGGGCGCGTGCGGCACCTAGAAATGCCGCAGGGTGTGCGGCGAGCACGGCGCGCAAAGCGACATCCGTCTCGATCATCTGCGCCGATCCGCTCAGGATCGGGTTGGCGCCACGGAGTAAGAACTCGGCGGTGTCGATCGGCCCGAGCGAGGCCAGCATGGCCATCAAGTGCTGCCCATAAGCGCTCCGAAACAGGTCTTTTCCCCAGACCTGCATCAGTGCGTCGACGACGGCGGCCGACGCGGCTGTGAACGGCGGATCCTCACGAACGAGTTGCGCGTGCGGCGACAGGGAGCCGGCGTCGCGCGCGAGGCGCGCCAACGGCAGCTGGCACGCGTAGACGAAGATGCGCACGCGATCAGCGCGCTCGCGCGCCGGATAACGGTCTGATTGCTCCATCGAACCCTCGAAATAGCTAGGCGTAAAGTGCCGTACCCCGATTTTCGACCATTAAATGTAACGCTGATAATAAGAATTATCACGGTTAAAAATATAAGGGCCTGACCTGTGAATTAGAAAGATCGCTTCCGTCCACTTCTTGCATGTGGTCCGTGAGCGAGCAATTGACACGTCAGCCTGCCACCGCGTCGCCGTGGGCAGTTCCTCGCGTCGGCGGCCGGGGCGCGCGCAACACCGTCTTCAAACGCGGAGACGCCGCTCTTGAATATTCACTCCGACGATCGGGATAAAATAGCGCCTGAACTCTTCCTTGTGGCATGGGGACCGTCGACCGGACATTCCGGTTCCGCAACGGTGAACGGACCGAACTGATAGACCGAATGAACCGAAATTTGACCCTTGAGGACTTCGCTCCACCGGAGCCTTACTGGAATAGGCCGCTGCAGCTGCGTCCCGATCCTTCTTTCCTTGTATTTCAGGGGGGCGGAGCCAAGGGGATCGTACACGTTGGGGCTCTTGCGGCCGTCGAAGATCTGGGAATTGAGATTAAGGGCGTCGCGGGAACTTCCGCCGGCGCGATGATTGCTGCCTTGGTCGCCGCTGGTTTTACCAGTAAAGAAATGCTCGACACGACGTCTGGCCAGCACATCATTGCATCGCTCGGAGCGAGCTTCGGGCGAACGAGACCTTTTTCACTGGTCCGAGCGACGGATTTGTTCTCATGGAAGGGATGGATGTTCATCCGTACCCTTAAAAGGATGTTGTCCCTGGCAAAGTACTTTCAGGTTGCGCTGATTGCAGTGGTGGCCCTGTTGGGCGCACTCGAGTATTTCCGACCGTTTGTGGGGATGTTTGTTGGTATTGGCGGCCTATTGTTTGCGTATTGGGTCTACAAGAATTTGAAGCAAGGGGTCAGTAGGGTAGACCGCGTCCGCGACTTCATCGATCATGCGATCGTGTCGAAATTGAATGGCAAACATCGCTCAGATGTGACGTTCCGCCAACTCCATGAGGCCGGTGGAAAGGCACTGAAGGTAGTCGCCACGAATGTGACTGACCAGTGCGTTGAGGTTTTCTCCTACCAACGAACACCGGAGGTCCCGATCGCAGACGCTGTCGCCTCGTCGATCTGCCTACCGGTCGTGTTTGAGCCTTGGAAATTTGCTTGCCAGCGTAGCGCCGGTGTACGTGCCGATGAGGAGGAGCGCGAGTTTCTTGACGGCGGCCTAACATCAAACTTGCCTGTTTGGACGCTCGATAGCGATCGCGCTGCGGCCGGACAACTGCCGACAATTGCGTTTTCTATCCAACCAGATCAGCAGGACCATGACCGCCCCGGGCACTGGGCAAGCGCGCTGATGTCGGCGATTATCTCGGGGTCGATGGAGATTCATACTCGCGCTGTCGACAAGATGGTGCACATCCCAATCGGCTGCAGCCTGAAAATCTTTGATTTCAATGCCAAACTTGCAACTCTGTGCGAGGCGGTCGACAAGGCTCGCAATGGCGTTGCGGACCGACTCGAGAGGCAATTGATCGAGTTTCCGGAGATTCTCAGAACGGGGTGTAAGCAACTGTGCGAGGCGGCGGTTGAACTTTGGAAGCAGGAGCCGCAGATTTGGTGGAGCAATCCAGCGGCCGAACCGGCGCGCTTCGGTGTGGCCTTCGCAGTTCAAGCGCCGCGCGAGTGGCAAATGACTACTCCGTTTCATTACGGATTCGGCGATGGTAGTGAACTGCTTGTCAAGCAAAAGCACCTATTAGGAGTGTGGGAGGATCTGGAACCCGCATACGTCCAGTCGGGTCCAACCGACTACTACATTCTGGTTCCCGTCTCGACTTTCGATAGTAACGTTGAGTCCGTGGAGAGGAAGCACGAGCAGCCATTGGTCGTGATCATAGGAATTCGGGATTTAAGGGTCAAATTAGATTCGGCCTCCCGTAGTGAATTCGAGAGCTTTGTTTGGGCACTTGGGGCTAGTGTGGTAGTGTTTGCAAAGGAGCGCCGGATTCTTGAGGCGGTTCAAAGGAGCACTCAGACATCATGACGACGGAAATCATCAAAAAGGTGTTAAAGAAGGCCGCTCCAGGTCGTTCGGTAGGCGATTCGGAGCGTGTAGCGCGGTTCAAGACTCTTACGATTGAACTCGGTGCGGTCGAGCTGCAAACTAAGATCGACCATGCCATTCAGGAGTCTGAAGAGCGCCGTCGACGCTTGCGCGAACAAGGCGCCGTGACGGTCACGGTGCCGTGATTTCATGTGAATTGTGATCTTGAAAGGGCGCACCAGCGCCCTTTTTTGCATCATGGGGACTTGGGCGGGGGGCACTGGCCCATGACCTTTGGATGCCCCGTCTCCGGGGCGCTTGGCCGCTGGCCAGACTGGATGAGCATTCCGGAGATACTCGATCCGGACGAATGGGATGAATCGCAATTGGGTCACGCGCAGGCCAAGCGTCGCATCGGTAAACGGCTGACGGGAAAAAGTTCCGAAACGTTGGGAGCTCGCACGATAAGACGCACGCGCTGCGGCGCCAGCTCGTGCAGACTGAATTGAATCTGCCCTGGGCTCGCAAACCGGTCGTGCCTTGACGACGCTGATGACGCGGGACACTCCGGACGGGCGCCAGAAACGGATATACCACGTTGAATCCGTGCTGACGTGTGCGGAGCCCCTGGCGCTGACGGAACCGAAACCCGAATCGACCTTTCTGGCGGCCGGCCGACATTTCGACCGCCGAGGAGCCCATCATGGATAGCATGCCCGCAGCACGGATCCTCGCCGACGAAATCGGCGCGATCGCGCTCGATACGTCCATCTTCGACCAGTACAAGGGCCGCCTTGACAGCGGCTTGCTGCGCCGCATGACGCAGTTCCGGTACGGCGGGCGGGTGAAGGTCCTGATGCCCGATCTGATTCGGCGCGAGGTGCTCGCTCACCTGACCAGTGACGCGCGAACAGCCGCGGAAAACCTGAAAAAAGCGCTGCGCGATGCCGAGTCCGCGCAACTGGTGTCCCCCGACCACACTCGGCAGTTGCTCAACGGCCTGTGTGACCCTGCTGCCGAAGCGGAACGACGCCTGTCCGAGTGGGTCAAGCAAACGCGCGCGGAGATAATCGACTGTGCAGCCCGGGTCGATCTTGGCTGCATGTTCGACCGCTACTTCGCAGCCGAGCCACCGTTTGCTGATACCGTGGACAAGAAGGCCGAGTTTCCGGACGCGGCTACGCTGATGGCGCTTGAACACTGGGCTGACGAACACGACACGCGCGTGCTGCTGGTGTCGAGGGATGGCGACTGGGAACGTTTTTGCAAGCGCCATTCGCGCTTGCAGTCCGTCGGTGACCTGGGCGCGGCGCTCAGCGCGTTCCAGGACGAGAGCGCGCAGTTCATCGCCCGGCGGTTTGCCGACGCGGAGTTGGAAACACCACCGTCGGCGATCATCGAGGCAGTGTTCAACGAGCCCTCCATGTTTTCGGAGTTGATCACCTTCGTCATCCTCGATCCGGCGTGGCGCCCCGGTCTCCGATGGACCCACCTTACCAAGCTCCACGCCGTCAGCTGGCCGACCGCGAGTGGCATGCGGGAATTCGAAGCAGTGGATCACCGGGACGGCAAAGTGGTGGTCCGTGTCAGGCTCGCGTTATCCGTGGAGCTACGCGCAAGCTTCGTGGTCCTCAAATCCGCCGCACGGGAGGAGCTTTTGCGCCTCGTCGACGGGTGGAACCGCACGACCTATCAGACGGTCCCGATCGAGGCGCTGGTGACGCTTGACGGGGGGCTGAAGGACCGCGTGCAAGTCGACCGCGTCGAGTTCTTGCCAACCACCTATGCGTATACCCTGGGCAACACTTTCCCGGAAATCCAGGCCCCGGATCGTGACGACGGCATCACCTACCACGCCTTTGATTGAACAGCGACCGATCCGATGGCCACGACCCGGCAGGAGAGATAGTGGGAATCGCGATCCTGCATGTCTACTACTTTGCGTATCAACCAACGCACGGCAACGCTCCCTCGCAAACTAAAATTCCGACATGAGCCTGACTGATTCCGGTAGTCGCTTCGAACATCGCCTACGCCAAAAGCTCGTCCAACTTAAGCAGTTTGGTTGGCGCCACCTGATGCTCAGCGCACTTTTGTTCACTGTGACGGCTCAGCTTTACGACGCAGCAATGGGGGGGCGTCGCGCGGCAAAGCTTGGCGATCCCGCCATACGCGCCAAGCGCGCTGCCGTCCGTGCGTTTCTTCATCATTTCGACGCTGTCTCTGTGCTGGAACACGCCCTCAGCGGTGTCGGGTACGCCCTTGTCGGCGCGGCCCTGCTGCAGCTCTTCTACTTCGTCTACTGGCCGCAGACGCCGCAGGCGGTCGAAACGCCGCGCTGGCTTCGCTCAGTCTGGATTGTCGTGGCCGCCGCGACCGCCGTCGTCATGATCCTGCGCGTCGCCTACGTTGGAACTGGCACCGCGATGGCTATCCTCACCGCGCTCGGCGTCGCGGCGCTACTTGTGCGCCATGCGCGTGTAGCCGGCGTCGCGCGTTCAGCGCCGCAGTGGTTCATCGGGATCGCTGGCGCCGCTGTTTGGTGCAATTTCGATCTCGCGTGGAAAGTGTCGGAATGGCCGACCACGCACGATACGCTCGGTGTTGTGTTGGCGCATTTGTTCGCCAGTGGCGCGACGCTGATCATATGCAGCGTCGCGGGCGGGGCTGTGGTGCGATGGTGCGCGTGGCTCCGACCTGTTGGTACCTAACATGATTCTGCTGAGCATCACACCCGCTCACTGCGCGTTGTTCCGCGCGCAGTGAGCGGGGCTAAACAAGCCAATGCCGTACACGCATTAGGGCATGCCGGGCGCGTGACGCGCAACACCCTGACGATCGTCGTGCGTACGCCAAATTATTTCTGTCTTTCTAGAAGGCGCCGATGTCTCTCGACAACCAAAATCAAGCCGGATGCCGGCTCTCTACACAGATGGACGAACGAGTCAAAGCCCTTGCAGCACAAGGTGCGCGAATCGCAGAAAAGGAAGCGGCGCAGCTCGCCGCTGCGGAAGAGCTAAGGGATGGACTGAACGCGGCGTTCCACAATCGTGATATTTACGCGGTCAGTACGATCGTCGACATCGAGATGTACGACGGAGACTCGTGGGTCTATGGTCGGCTCCGATATTTTCGCAAAGATCTGGAAGTGCTTTACCGAACACCTGACGACGACATGGCTGACAGCCAGCGCCCTGACGCGCGCGAGAACGGGACTTGGCACATAAAGCAGCTCAAAGATTGCACGCCGAAGTGGCAGGCCACCATGCTCTCGACGGAGATGATCACGTCGTTGTTGAACGACTTTTCGGAGAGGCTGACGACCCACGAGCAACAGCTCGATCGCTCGCTATCTGCTTTTCAAAACCTCCCGTTGTTCGAGGCGACGGACGTTGACTCACTACCGGCCCCGCCGCGGGATGATTTGATCAAGGCCGCACAACGTTTTCGCGACGGTGACTTGAGTGGGGCGATAGCGGCTGCCTGTGGGGCCGTGGACACGGTCGTCGACATTGTCTTGCGTGAACCAAACCCGAAGCCAAGTTTTCAGGAGGGTTGTAACCGTGCGTTCAAGGAGGTGCTGAACGTTCAGTCCGATCTTCAGGAGCTCGGCTGGACGGAGAGCGAGGCGATGATGCTGGCCGACAATTTTAAGAGGGCGATGAGTGCAGGCGCGTACGTAATGCAGAGTTTGCGCAGCAAGATGGGCGATGTCCACGGAACCAAGCCGGTTCTGCTGCCCCTGGCATTCGACACGCTGAAATGGGCTGAAATTATGGTTCGCACGCTCGCTACACGCGAAATCGAGCGATGAAGTTGTCGAGCGCGGGGATAAACTCGTGGTAGCACCGTCAGCAAAGGCTGAGAGCGAGGTTTCGTTCGTGTCTGCACGCGTTGCGGGAATGCAACAATGGTGGGATGTATGTGCGATGATTTTGCTAATGCGTCTTCAGGAGCTTGCAATGTCAGATGTGGCTCACGAGCGGCGTAATGAGGAAAGTCGCTCGTGACGAGAGCATGGCGTGCACGTAACCGATGATCAACAACTTAGGTGCGTGCGCAACAATATACCTCTCGTCGGAAGGACGGGGATGCGACTTTAATGCCTGTTTTCCAGGGTGGGGGAGGCTGTCGACATTGAGCCGTGGTGCACGCCCATGTCGCGCTTCAACTCCATCGCTTGGAATTCAGCGCACGTCGATGAAATACCTCGCCAGCGACCTGTCGCTGCTCACTTCCTCAGCTTGACGTTCGCCGCCCCGCATTAGCGGAATCACTGGACACGATTAGCGCTCGAACTGACACCATTAGCAGAATCTGCGAACTTCAACAGCATACGTTCAATTTGATCAACGGCCACAAAACGGAACGAGAATTATGAAAATAATTGATAGCTTTCTGCCGCCAGCCGTACAAGCAGTCGTCATAGGCACGCTCGTCACTTATGCTCTTAGCCAGTTCGATGGCGTGCGCAAAGAAAGGCGCAGCTCGAAAAGCTTGGTGTTCATCTGTTGGTACGGCGCACGTAGACTTCCGGTTCGTTTGCCTCGCTGGATCACCTTTGTAGCGTCCGTGGTCAGGAGCCACTTTCGGAAGCCGGTGGATCAGATCGTGCTGCCAGTGCCTTCGACACAAAAGGTAGTGGTTTTCATTGCGAACAATGGGCGGGTTCCGCTCAGCAGCGACGACCTTTTCAAATCCACCCCGCTCAAACTAAGGCTATCCGGCGACGGTCAACTGGTCGACGTCAGAACACGCTACGAGAGCGACCAGATAGCTGGCATCAAGCTGACGGGGGAACGTAGCTTTCTGCGCCGTCCGAAAAACCACCTGATCGAGAGGGAAATCACGTTCGCATACATGGCGCCCGGCCATGGATTAGCCCTCGAAATCGAATACAGCACGCTTGGCAAGACACCGGTCTCCTTCAGCCTATCGGGTCCCGTGAACGGCATGAAAGGCTCGATCCAGCAACAGATCCTGTTTGAGATCGATATCGAAAACAACCAGCGTCGCCGTCGAGAACGGCGATCCGAGATCTTGAGATTATGGATAGGCATCCTGATGATGGTGGTCGCTGTGACTGTCGGAGTGGTTGACGCTTACGCGAATGGTGGACGTTTTGTCATGACCAAAAGCCTGCCATACTGGTCTACGCTGGGCCTCTTAGCGGTCGGTGAAATCATCGCCCTTGTGGCCTGGTTTCGCGTCGAACAGGTGAGAAAGATTCCCGCCGCGCTTCGATACTGGGAAGCGCAACAACAACCGCCGGGTCTCTCCACCATTCTTACTACTGACCGGACAACCGTCTAGCCACCACTTCCTCTACGGACTTTCACGACGCGGTTCATCGCCTCAAAGGGACGTGAGCCGCGCAGTACATTGCGAGTGACCGTCCTTCCGACTGACGGAATCGCGCGACTACCGGCCCCAGCGCTCACCGGCGACTTCCGCCGACGCTTCGCTTTCTGAGGTGCATCGGTGTTGCTCGGCGGGCAGCGCGATCGCGACCAGCAGGTCGTTGACGTGTCGGCGCCGCTCGACGTGCTTGGCGGAAGCGACCGACCACCTGGAACGATTGCGCGTCAACCGAAGAAGAATTGGTCACTCGACGATATCGTAGATCCGTTCACGGTCCTCTATACCTTTACAGGTGTCGCAGACAAGGCGGCGCTTCATATCCTGATGGACCTGGGATGGGGAGTGGTAAAACCGGATCGGCATATTTGTCGGTTTGTCAGCAGGCTAGGTGGCCAATGGAAACGATACTTTCCTGACGGCGCTACGGATGATCTCCGCCCAGCGCTCACGCTTCCGTTCGTGAGAGCATGGCAGGACGCTTGCGCACCCTTCTCTTCGAGTGCGCTGGCGCCACCGCCATCGCGCAACGGTGTGATGTTCCCAGGTGTCTCTGAGCTCAGCTCTCGCCACGTCGATCGCTTGGTTATGTGGTACGCGTAGGACCGAGCGAAGGAGGAGCACGTGTGGCGCCCAAAGCCTGTTTGCGGCAAACAACCGGACTACCAAAGTTGTTCGGTTCAGGATTGTGACGCGCGCGAGCAAGACTCGGCATGACACAACACTCGACGTACGGAAGTGACATCAGCCCATAGTTTTCGGGAATCTGCTTTTCGGCTTCAAATCCTGACCGCGGAAGTTCCGGATTGGGTCGTTCGGAGTCGTTCGGAGTCGTTCGCGTCGTCCCAGAACCGCCATTCGCTGTCGCGTGCCGATCCTGACGCCGGGATGAACGCGCGAACAAGATATGGAACCTTATCATGACACCACGATTGCTCGTTCAAACTTGGGTTTCGCCGAACCGGTGACCGCGACTGCCGGCGCCATTGGGGAGTTGACGCTGGTCTTCGCGAGATCGCGGCCAGTGACAACTTTGCTTCGCAAACGGTGACAAGTTTAATTTGATCGACGCGAACGGACATCATTAGGGAAACACTGATCAATTCGGCTTGGCGGTCATCGCTGACGAAGCCGAGGGCGTTGTAGAAAGAAGCTCACGGAACGGTCCCACGACGATGAAACGGCAGATTGGTTTTGCAGAAGCGGAAAACCTGGGCAAGAAGCGAGTGACCCAGCGACAGCGCTTCCTTGCGGAAATGGAGACGGTGGTGCCGTGGCGGCGCCTGCTGTCGGTGATTGAGCCGTACTACCCGAAAGGTGAACGGGGTCGGCCGCCGATCGGTCTTGAGCGCATGCTGCGGATCTACTTTCTTCAGCAGTGGTACAGCCTGTCTGACGAAGGGCTTGAGGATGCTCTGTACGACAGCATCGCGATGCGCGCCTTCGCGGGCATCGCGCTGGCGCGCGAGGATATGCCGGACGCTACCACGCTGCTGAAGTTCCGGCGCCTGCTGGTGGAGCACGAACTGACGCGAAAGCTGTTCGATGAGATCGGCATTGAGTTGTGCGAGCGCGGGCTGATGATGAAGGAAGGCACGCTGGTGGATGCGACGATCTTCGAGGCCCCGCCGTCGACGAAGAATGCCGAAAAGAGCCGGGATCCCGAGATGCACCAGACGAAGAAGGGCAACGAGTGGCATTTCGGCATGAAGGCTCACATCGGGATGGACGCTGACGCGGGGCTGGTGCATAGCGTGATCACCCCGGCCGCCAATGAGTCGGATGTATCGCAGGCACACGCGCTGCTGCACGGCCACGAGCGTGAAGCGTTCGGCGATGCAGGCTACACCGGCGTGGACAAGCGCGAGGAGATGAAGGGGCGGGCACTGAAGTGGCACGTGGCGCTCAGGCGCAGCAAGATCAAGGCGATGCCCCAGGGCATGCTCAAGGATCTGGTGATTGCGGCCGAGCGGACCAAGGCGCAGATTCGTGCGCGGGTTGAGCATGCGTTCCATGTCGTCAAGAATCTGTTCGGACATCGCAAGGTGCGCTACAGGGGGCTGGCCCGGAACACGGCGCAACTGTTCAGCCTGTTTGCACTGGCGAACCTGGTGATGGCACGAAAGCGGCTGTGGCCATGCCATGGGAGCAGTCCGTCTGGTGTGTGAAAAATGCTGGGACGTGGTCGCGCAGATGCCCCAAATTCACTGCGGCGGCCTTCCAGTTTAAAAATTGCGCGCCGTATGTGCCGATCCGGCTGCGATAGGCTCATTGATCAGTGCTTCCTTAGGGAATTGCTGCCCTCTGTATTGGCTGGCAATTCAGGTACGGACATTTATGTGCATCTACAGTAGGTATCGGCGTACAAAAGGATTACGGCCGGAAGAAGGGGGCGGAACGCCGAAGCCTCTCGCCGGCCGCCTGCTCACTTGCGCAACGATCCGGTCAGTTGACGCAATTCGTCCAGCAGCTTGACCGCGGGTGTGGGTAGCGTGCCGCGCCGGCGCCGAAACGCGGTCAACGTGCGTTGCGCATCCAGGCCTTCGATGTCCAGCGCGTCAATGACGCCGGCCTTGCTTTCGGTGTCGTACATCGGCTCGGCCATCCATGAGACGAAGCCGCATCGTGCTACCAGGCTTTTGAGCACGGTGACCGAACGGGTCTCGACGGCAATGGCCGGCATCGGGAGGCCTCGGGCTTCGAAGGTTTCTTGCATGTGGGCATAAGGTCCGGTTCCCTTGGGCGTGATGGCCCACCGTTGTGTCAGCGTGTCCTCGAGCCGAAGGCCGCGCGTCGAGCGCAACGGATGATCGGTCGCCGCGACCACGAAACTCCGGTCGGTCCATGAACAATCGGTGAGCGCAGCGACCTCGTCGGTTTCGATTCCCGAGGTGCAGAGCGCCAGGTCGATCTCGTAAGCGAGCAAACCCTCGACGAGACGGTCCCACACGCCTTCAATCACCTCGACGCGCAGGTTGGGCCATTTATCGAGCACGCACGCGATGGCCATCGGCAGCACGAGGCTCGCGATGCTGCCCACCGCGCCCACCTTGATGACGCCTTTCGCGAGGCCGCGCATCGCGTCCAGTTCCTCGCGCGCCTGCTCGGCTTCCCTTTGCAGCAACATGGCATGCGGCATCAACGCCTCGCCCAGCGCGGTCAGCTGCATCCCTTTCGTGTGGCGCTCGAACAGCGGCGCCCCGACCGATTCCTCGAGCCGCTTGATCGATCTGCTCAGCGCGGGCTGGGTCATGTCGAGCAGCGTCGCGGCTCGTCCCAGGCTACCGGCGGACACGATCGTCGTGAACATCGTCAACTGCTGCAGATTGAAACTCATCGCGGCGAACCCGATGGAAAGGGATTAAAGGTATCGAACAAGATCCCGAATGGGACGGCGGCTAGGTGTCTTCCCTGAAAGGAGCCGCCGCGTACGCTCGCAGCGGCTGCCGGAAAACCGGTTCTGGCGGCGCTCAGCCCCGCCCGGTAAGGCTTCCGGCCTGAATGGACCCGTCAGGCCACTCGACGATGTCATGCATGAATGTAATGGCTTTGAGCATTCTTGGCAATTTTCAAACAAGGTATCGAATCCCATACTGCGGCTCATCCCATCACCGCCAGCCCGAATGGCGAACCGCAGAGGATTCGAGATGCAACGAAACACAAGTGGGCAGCCGACCGTTCGCGATGCCGTCGTGGACTTGATGCGGCGCCTCGGCATGACGTTCGTGTTTGCCAATCCCGGCTCGACCGAGCTACCGATGTTCCGCGACTTCCCGGAGGATTTCCGGTACGTGCTGGGCTTGCAGGAAGCGGTCGTTGTCGGCATGGCGGACGGGTATGCCCAGGCGACCGGCAACGCCGCGCTGGTCAACCTGCATTCGGCGGCCGGTGTCGGCAACGCGATGGGCAACATCTTCACGGCGTTCAAGAACCGCACGCCGCTGATCGTGACTGCCGGCCAGCAGGCCCGCTCGATCCTGCCGTTCGATCCGTTTCTGTCGGCGTCGCAAGCAACCGAGTTGCCGCGCCCCTACGTGAAATGGAGCATCGAACCGGCTCGTGCCGCGGATGTGCCGCTGGCGCTCGCCCGTGCGTACCACGTGGCGATGCAGGAGCCGCGTGGCCCCGTGTTCGTTTCCATTCCGGTCGACGACTGGGATCAGCCGGCCGACTTCGTTGAGGCGACACGGGTCAGCAGCCGGTTCCGTCCCGATCCGGAACGGATCGCGGAGATCGGCGACGCGCTGGACCACTGTCAGCGGCCGGCCATCGTCGTCGGCGCGGAACTCGATCGCGCCGATGCCTGGAGCGAGGTTATCCAGATCGCCGAGCGCCACAACGCGCGGGTTTACGTCGCGCCGATGTCGTCGCGCTGCAGCTTCCCTGAAGATCATCGGCTCTTCGCCGGATTCCTTCCGGCGATGCGCGAAAAAATCGTCCGGATTCTGCACGGGCATGACCTGATCTTCGTCGTCGGGGCGCCGGCGTTTGCGTATCACGTCGAAGGCAGTGGGCCGCATGTGCCTGACGGTGCGGCGTTGTACCAGCTCATCGACGATCCGGCCACCGCGGCGTGGACGCCGGCCGGCACGTCGGTGGTGGCGAACATTCGCCTGGGGCTGGCGGACCTGCTCGCCCGTCCGGCGCCGCGGGGTCGGCCGCTACCGGCGCCTCGCGAGGCCGTCGAGCGCGCCGAGCCCACGGCGGTCATGTCGGTCGCCTATGCGTTGCAGACGCTGTCCGAGGTCCGCCATGCAGCCGATATCGTGGTCGAGGAGGCGCCGAGTTCGCGCCCCGTCATGCAACGGTATCTGCCGTTCACGCGCGGTCAGACGTTCTACACGATGGCAAGCGGCGGTCTGGGCTACGGCATGCCCGCCGCGGTGGGCGTGGCTTTGGGCAAACCCGGCAGCCGCGTGATCGGCCTCATCGGCGACGGCTCGGCGATGTATTCGCCGCAAGCGATCTACAGCGCGGTCCAGCTCGCTCTCCCGATCACATTCGTTATCCTGAATAATTCCCGCTACGCAGCCTTGCAGGAATTCGCGCCCGTATTTGGCTTTTCCGAGTCGGATCCGGTGCAGGGCACCGATCTCCCGGGGCTGGATTTCGTTTCTCTCGCCAACAGCATGGGGTGCAAAGGGGTTCGAGTGAGCGACGCACGGTTGCTCAAGTCCGCGCTGGAAGACGCGTTGTCGTCGGGTGAAACGCGCCTTGTGGAAATCGTCGTGGCCTGACCGTGAATCGGCGGTTCGGCAGGCCGGCATGTCAAACATATTCGAGGAGACGGAAGTGAATCAGGTAGCGATGCTGATCAATGGCGAGCGCACGATGGCTCGCGACGGGGCGACATTCGAGCGCCGTAACCCGCTCGACGACACGGTCGCCTCGACGGCGCCGGCCGCGACCGTCGCCGATGCACAAGCCGCGGTGCATGCCGCGGCCGCCGCGTTTCCCGCATGGTCGACGATGGGGCCGGGCGAGCGACGCGCGTTGCTGAATCGAGCGGCGGAGGCACTCGAGGCAAAGGGCGACGCTTTCGCGCTGGCAATGGCAACCGAAACGGGCGCGTCCCGCCTGTGGGCCGATTTCAACGTCAAGCTTGCGGCCGACGGGTTGCGCGAAGCCGCTGCGATGATCACGCAGATCTCGGGCGAAGTGATTCCGTCGGACGTACCCGGCAGTCTCGCGCTGGGGGTTCGGCAGGCTGCCGGCGTCGTGCTCGGGATCGCACCGTGGAACGCTCCCGTCATCCTGGGCGTGCGTGCGGTTGCGTTGCCGCTGGCGTGCGGCAATACCGTCGTGCTCAAAGGCTCCGAGATTTGCCCCGCGACCCACGGCCTCATCATCGAGGCATTGCAGGATGCGGGACTGCCGCGCGGCGTCGTGAACTTCGTCACGAATGCGCCGGCGAATGCTGGCGACATTGTCGAAGCGCTGATTGCCGAGCCCGCGGTCAGGCGGGTGAACTTCACGGGTTCGACGCGCGTCGGCCGCATCATCGCGACCCAGTGCGCGAAGTATCTGAAGCCTTCGGTACTTGAACTCGGCGGAAAGGCGCCGTTTCTGGTGCTTCACGATGCCGACCTCGACGCTGCCGTGCAAGGCGCGGCATTCGGCGCGTTCGCCAATTCCGGCCAGATCTGCATGTCCACCGAACGCATCGTCGTCGACACGGCGATCGCCGACGAATTCGTCGCGCGTCTGGCCGAGAAGGCCAAGAGCCTGCCGCTTGGCGATCCGAGAAAGGGCCCGGCCGTCCTCGGTTCCGTCGTGGACATGGCGACCGTCAGGCGATGCAACGACCTGATCGACGACGCGCTGGCGAAAGGCGCGACCCTGGTGTGCGGAGGGAAATCCGATACCACGCTGATGCCGGCCACGTTGCTCGATCACGTGACGGCGGACATGCATATCTACCGGGAGGAGTCGTTCGGGCCCGTCAAGGCGATCGTCCGCGTCGATGGAGACGAAGCGGCCATCGCATGCGCGAACGACAATGAATATGGTCTGTCGGCGGCGGTCTTCAGCCGTGATGTCGCGCGCGCGTTGACGGTCGCGCGGCGTATCGAGTCCGGGCTTTGCCACGTCAACGGGCCGACGGTTCACGACGAGGCGCAAATGCCGTTTGGCGGGATGAAGTCCAGTGGTTTCGGGCATTTCGGCGGCAAAGCCGGAGTCGCGGAATTTACCGATTTGCGCTGGATCACCGTGCAAACGACGCCTCGTCACTACCCGTTCTGATCGTTGCCGCGGTCGGGGCGCGTCTTTTTCATGGTGGAAGAGACGGGCCTCCGGATCGTGGACGCGAACAAAACAACAACGATATACCGGTGAGTAGCCTTCGCTCCTCGAACGACGAGCGATCGGCACAAGGAGACTGCAATGCCTGTCGTCAATTTCGAGTTGTCGCTCGATCGCATCCGGTTCGAGCTTGACCGTCACGTCGGAACACGGATTACCCGGCGATGCGATTCAGACTTGACCGATCTGGCGGGGAGAGCGAAATGAACGATCGTAATCCTCTTCTGCCGACGGTAGACATCGGCCGTACCCTCGACGATGGACCGTTCTCGGCTTTCCAGCGAACGGTCGTCCTGCTCGCCGCGCTTGCGATCGTGATGGATGGATTCGACGGGCAACTCATCGGGTTCGCCATTCCCAGCCTGATCAAGGAATGGGGCATCACGCGCAACGCATTCGCGCCCGCCGTCGCAGCCGGCCTCGTCGGCATGGGGATCGGCAGCGCGTTCGCCGGGCTGTTCGCGGACAGGTTCGGCCGGCGCTGGGCCATCATCGGGAGCGTGCTGGTATTCGGCTTGGCGACGAGTTCGATCGCGCTGTCGCCGGACGTCACGACCATCGCGATCCTGCGCTTCTTCGCGGGACTGGGTATCGGCGGTGCGCTGCCGAGCGCGACGACCATGACGGCGGAATTCACGCCCGCGCGCCGGCGCACGCTCGCCGTGACCGCCACCATCGTTTGCGTACCGCTCGGGGGCATGCTGGCGGGGCTGTTCGCGAGCGTCGTGCTGCCTCATTACGGCTGGCGGGGACTCTTTCTGATCGGCGGCACGCTTCCCGTGGCACTGGCGCTGCTGCTGTATTTCGTCATGCCGGAATCGCCGCGTTATCTTGCCCGCCGTCACGAACGCTGGAACGAATTGCGTCACCTGCTGACCCGCATGTCCCGCTCGATTCAGCCGGACGCCGTGTTCGCCGATCAGAAGGAGCAGAAGGCGGGACCGCGCCCGGGCTTTCGTGCGCTGTTCGCGGACCATCAGGGCCGTGACACGGTGGCGATCTGGGTCGCATTCTTCATGAACCTGGTCGCGGTCTACAGCGCATTCAGCTGGCTGCCGACGATGCTGGCGGGCGAGGGGCTCAGCCCGTCGGTGGCCGGTTCCGGTCTGACCGCCTACAACCTCGGCGGCGTATTCGGCGCAATGGGCTGCGCGCTAGCAATCGGTCGGTTCGGATCGCGCTGGCCTTTGCTCGTCTGTTGCCTGATGGCATCCGCGAGCGCGCTGTTCCTGCGCGGTCTCGACGTCTCCGCCCACACGACGTTGCTCGTGTTCGGAATCGGTCTGCACGGCCTCTTCGTGAACGCGGTCCAGTCGACGATGTATGCCCTTTGCGCGTACGTCTATCCCACCGAGATTCGCGCGACCGGGACCGCGTCCGCGCTCGCGTTCGGGCGGCTTGGCGCGATTCTCAGCGCGTTCGCGGGGGCATTCGTGATCACGCAGGGCGGTGCGTCCGCATACCTGGGCATGTTGGGCGCCGCGATGGCGATGGTGTTCATCTGCCTGATGATCGTGCGTCGCCATATTCCGCCCATCAATGGCGCCTGACCTCGCTCGTCCGGTCGACAGCGGCGCGCGAAACCGCACGCCGGCGCGCCGCGTTTTTTTGCATCACGATTGACTCCGACAGTACCCCGATCATGACAACAGGATTTCCCGGCATGTTCTCCGTCAGCGACTATCGAGACGAAGCCAGACGGCGGCTGCCGCGCATGGTGTTCGACTATCTGGAAGGCGCGGCGGACGATGAATCGGGGCTGACGCATAACCGTTCGGCGTTCGATACATTGCAGTTGTTGCCGCGCCGGCTGTCGGACGTCAGCACACGCGCGCAGTCCGTGGCGTTGTTGGGCCGGCGGAACCCGTTACCGCTGGTGATCGCGCCAACGGGCCTCAATGGCGCTTTCTGGCCGAAGGGCGACCTCGCCCTTGCGCGCGCGGCGGGCAAGGCCGGTATTCCGTTCGCGCTGTCGACGGCTTCCAACATGTCCATCGAGGAGGTGGCAAAGGGGGCCGACGGAGAACTGTGGTTTCAACTGTACGTCGTTCATCGCAACCTCGCGAAGAGCCTGGTCAATCGTGCCCGCGCGGCGCGCTATTCGACCCTGATCCTCACCACCGATGTCGCGGTCAACGGCTTTCGCCGACGCGATCTTTGCAACGGTTTCGCGATGCCGTTCAAGGCCAGTGCACGTGCGGCGGTCGACGGACTGTCGCACCCGCGCTGGCTTTGGTCCTATCTGATGAACGGCATGCCCGAGCTGAAGAATTTCGCGACGGACGATGCATCGGACACGGCCTCGCAGGCCGCGATCCTGCGCCGGCAGATGGATGCGAGTTTCGGTTGGGACGACCTGCGCCGCCTGCGGGACGAATGGCCGGGCAAGCTCCTCGTCAAGGGCATCGTGACGGCCGACGATGCCGCGCGGTGCGTCGCGCTCGGCGCGGACGGCGTCATCGTTTCGAACCATGGCGGCAGGCAACTCGCCGCCCTGCCGGCGACAGCCGACGTGCTGCCGGACATCGTCGAGCGCATCGCGGGCGCGACGATCATGCTCGACAGCGGCATACGGACGGGGGCCGACGTCGTCAAGGCGATCGCGCTGGGGGCCCAGGCCGTGATGCTGGGGCGCGCCACGTTATACGGGTTGGCGGCCAGAGGGGAAGCCGGCGTGAGCGACGTCATCGAGATGATCAAACGGGAAACGGACCGGACGCTTGCCCTCATCGGTTGTCGCTCGGTGGAGGCGCTCGATCGCAGCTACGTTTCGAAGCGGCCGTCCCGGGGTATTGCGCATTGACGCCGGATTTTGGATGCGTAATGGTCCGGGTTAACGCTCTCGCGTATCTGCCGCCGGAACCTCGTGCCATGAATCAAGTGACGACCACGGATCATTACCATCGCGACGACAGGCTTCTGGCATGGGCGGATCAGGTTCGGGCCAGCTGCGTCCCGATGGTTTTCCGGACCGAGTCCGATCAGGGGTTTCATGGCGAGATTTCGAGCGTGAACACCGACGGCGTGTGTGTGTCGCGGATCTCGGCGGTCGATCACGTCGCGGCGCATGACTGGGACGAAGTGCGGCGCACGGCGGACGACTACCTGCTCGTGGCGATCCAGACCGAAGGGCGAGGCGCGATCGAGCAGGATGCCCGCACCGCGTTCGTCGGCCCTGCCGACATGGTGCTGTTCGATTCGTCGCGCAGTTTCGTCTGGCATTTCTCCGGGCAGCATTACACGATCCGCTTTCCCCGCAAGGCGCTGGAGAAATGGGTGCCGTGCGGCCGGCAGCACACCGCGGTGAGGATTCCCGCGGCCACCGGGATCCGCCGGATCGCCGCGGACCATATCGCGTCCCTGCACCGGGCGCTTTCGTCGGACGAAGGCGCCACGACCGGTTGCGAGCGGCTTGGCGATGTGTCCGCGAACCTGGTCGCGCTGGCGTTGGCGGATTATTTCAACACGGTCCCGCTGCCCAAATCCAACGTGAAAGAGATGCATCTGCTCCGCGCACGTGCGTTGATCCGTGACCGTATTCGCGAACCGGAACTGGGACCCGAACAGATCGCCGATGCACTGGGGGTATCCAGCCGTTATCTTTACCGGCTGTTCGCCGAGGTCGGAGAGTCGATCGGCGAGATCATCTGTACGGCCCGACTCGACGGATGCGGCGAGTGGCTTCGGCAACGCGCCTACGCAAACCGCTCGATTACCGATATTGCGATGGCGTGGGGTTTCAATAACGCATCGCATTTCAGTCGCACGTTTCGACGTCGCTTCGGCATGTCCGCGCGCGACTACCGTGCGACGCATCGCGACGCTGTCTGAATCGCCGCTGAGCGGGCTGCACGTCAATCGCGCGTGCTGGCAGCATAAGCAAAAATCCTGTTCTGTCAGAGTCAAGCGTCCGCCATATTGGCCCCGGACACTTCGTCTACAACGTTGCGGGCGTCCCGTCCCGCGAGTCGTGGAGGAGTATCTTGGCGCTCAATCATCCCCAGTTCAAGGCGGCTGTCGTGCAGGCCGCCCCGGCCTTCCTCGATCTTCAGGCCGGAATCGAAAAGTCCATCCGCTTGATTGAAGAGGCGGCGCGGGCCGGCGCCGCGCTGATCGCATTCCCTGAAGTGTGGCTGCCGGGCTATCCGTTCTACGTCTGGCTCGGTACACCGGCCTGGTATATGAGCAAGGGCTATGTTCAGCGCTACTTCGACAACTCGCTGAGCTACGACAGTCCGGAAGCCGATGCACTGAGGGACGCGGCGAGGAAAAACCGCATCACGGTCGTGATGGGCCTCTCGGAGCGCAAGGGCCACTCGTTGTATATCGCCCAATGGATGATCGGCCCCGACGGCGAGACCCTGCTGCAACGGCAGAAACTCAAACCCACCCACCTCGAGCGGACGGTTTTCGGTGACGGGGAGGGCAGCGGCCTGACCGTGATCGACAGTCCGTTGGGCAAGCTCGGCGCGCTGTGTTGTGCCGAACACGTGCAGCCTTTGACCAAAGCCGCCATGTATGCGCAAGGCGAACAGGTCCATGTTGCCGCGTGGCCGAGCTTTTCCCTCTATGAATTCGCCAGCGCATTGAGCCACCAGGTGAACAACGCGGTTTCGCGGACCTATGCCGTCGAAGGCGGGTGCTTCGTCCTCGCGCCGTCGACCGTCGTCACCGAGGAGATGGTCGAGCATCTTTGCGACACCGAGGACAAACGTCAGCTGTTGCGGGCGGGCGGTGGCCATAGCGTTGGATACGGGCCCGACGGGGCGGAGTTGTTCGACAAGATCGACGAAACCGCGGAAGGCCTGCTCTACGCCAATATCGATCTCGGCACGCAATCGCTGTCGAAGTGCGTGTTCGATCCCGCGGGGCATTACTCGCGGCCCGACGTGCTGCGATTGTTGATCGACCGGCGACCGCGCCCCCCTGTCGCCGAAATACTCGACGGAACGCCGGCGGAGACGGCCGCCGACGATCTAGCCTCATCAGACGGCGGCTGCCCGCCCGGGCTTGCGGGCAGCGGCGGAGATCGGTAGCGGGACCATCGGGCCCGCCATGTCGTGTCATGGCGGGCCGGCCGGAGGTTTTCGTTTCGCGGCCCGGTGGGCTTGGCGGTTTTTCTTCGAATCAACGGTCATTCAGTCACGACGATATAGTTAGGATGGCGATATGAAATACAAGGAAAGTAGCGACTACGAATGGAAGATGGTCATCTTTCTTGCGGTGCTGTTCGGCATCGTGGGTCTCGACCGTCTGGTCATCGTGTACCTGTTTCCGGTTCTGCTGCCGGAGCTGAAACTGAACAACACGCAGGCAGGCGCCATCGCTTCGGTGCTCGCGTTGACCTGGGCCATTTCGACATGGGTGCTCGGGAGCCTGTCCGACCGCCACGGGCGCCGCAAGATTCTGCTCGGGTCGTCGATCTTCTTCTCGGTGATGACTGCCTTTACCGGCGTCGCCAAGTCGTTCCACGGCATGCTGCTCGTGCGAGGCCTTCTTGGCGTGGGCGAGGGGGGCGTGTTCAGCGCCAGCGTCGCGACCATCGACGAAATATCGACGCCGAGCCGGCGCGGCCTGAATCTGGGCATCCACCAGTCGTTTTTCCCTCTTCTGGGTATCGGCCTCGGACCGATCATCGCGACCCAACTCGTGATGCATATGCGCTGGGAGTGGGTGTTTTTCGTGCTCGGCATTCCGGGGCTGTTGCTGACGTTCCTGATCGGCCGGACCATGCGAAAGACGGAGGCCGGTCGCGACACGCAGGCCCGCTCGGCATCGGGTGGCCCCTTGACCGTGCTGAGATACAAGAACATCTGGCTGACCACGGTCATCGGATCGCTGTTCCAGACGGGCCTGTTCGTGTTCTCGACGTTCGTCGCGCTCTATCTGACCAAAGTCGTGGGCCTCGGTCTCGGCACGGTCGGCCTGATCATATCCGGATGGGGTTTCGGCGGGTTTATCGGGATGATCGCCGTTCCGGCGATATCGGATCGGCTCGGGCGGCGGATCGTGCTCGTCGTTTCCGCGGCATGTTACGGCATCCTGATGTTGGCGTTTGTTCTTTGTCACGCGTCTCCGGTCGTCATGTTCGCCAACCTCTTTGCTGCCGGGATTTGCGGCTTCGGCATCGCACCGCTCTTTCTTGCCGTGATTCCCTGCGAATCCGTCCCGTCCACGCTGACCGGCTCGGCCGTGGGCGTTCCCACCGCAGTCAGTGAACTGATTGGCGGGGTCCTGATGCCGGTGGTGGCAGGCGGGCTCGCCGACACGTTCGGTCTGGGTTATCCGATGCTGATCGTCGGAGGCGTGTCGCTGGTGAGCGCGCTCGTGGGAATGTTTCTCGATGAAACGGTGCCCGCGGCGACGTCGAAGCATGCCGTCTCGACCATCGACGCGGCCTGACCGTTCGGCAACGGGCAGGCGGATGTCGGACCGTTGCGCGGACTCGCGCGACCAGGGCCACTGACGTCGGTCGCGGGGCTGTACCAGGGGCGGTGAAGCGACGCTGTCAGGGTTGACTGCGTCGTCATTTCTGACGATGCGCGACAAAAAGGCCGACGCGCAATCTACGAAGACCGCAATGTACGAGAGACGTAGATGCCCACCCTGCCGCAGCTTTCAGTCGTCGACGCAAAAGGCGCGATCGATCGACGCGAGATCTCCTGCCTGGAATACGTACAGGCGCTGGTGGATCAACAGGCCAACACCGAGTCGCTGAACGGGTTCGCGCATTTCAACCCCGAGACGTTGTTGCAATCGGCGCGGGCCCACGACGAACCGCTCGCAGCCCGGACAGGCCGGATGTCACTTGCCGGCATTCCGTTGGCGATCAAGGACAACATCGACTGCGCGGGCATGCCGACAGCGGCTGGAACGGCCGCGCTTCGCCACGCCGTTCCGCGAGCGCAGGCGCCAGTCGTGGCGCGTGTGGTCGAGGCGGGGGCGTTGGTCGCCGGCAAAGCGAACATGCACGAACTCGCTTTCGGCTGCACCAACGACAACGGATTTTTTGGCCCGGCCCGCAACCCGTATGACCCGTCCAGAATTCCCGGCGGAAGCAGCGGTGGGTCGGCCGTGCTGGTGGCGAGCGGGGCGGTGCCGGCGGCGCTCGGCACCGACACGGGCGGATCGGTGCGCATCCCGGCGGCGCTGTGCGGGCTGGTCGGCTTTCGTCCCACGCACGGACGTTATCCGTCCGAGGGCGTCGTGCCGATATCGCCCACGCGCGACACGGTCGGCCCGATCGCCCGCACCGTCGCCGACGTGATGTTGCTGGACGCGATCCTGTCTGGAGGGGGTTCAGCGCCGCCCGTTGCCGACGATGCACGTGACGTTCGCCTGGCAGTTCCGTACTCGACGTTGTGGGAGGGGTTGTCGCCCGACGCACGGCCGGTACTCGAACGTGCGCTGCAGACGCTGAAGGATGCGGGCTTCGATCTGGTTGACGTGGACCTGCGACGTTATCCGTTTTTTCGTGCGAAGAAGAACGCAACCATTCCTTTTTTCGAGTTCGGCGGCGCCGTGGGCCGCTATCTGGAAACAGGCGGCGTGGCCGTGACGTTCCCGGAGATCGTTGCCCAGATCAGGAGCCCGGATGTGATCCGGATCGTCGGCGACATCCTGGGGGCCGGTGCGATTTCCGCGGCCGAATACGCCGAAGCGCTCCTCGCGCGAGAGCGGTCCCGCACGTCCTACGTGGCGTGTCTTCGCGAAGTGGAGGCAGATGCGCTGCTGTTTCCCACCGTGCTGATTCCCGCTTGCCGCATCGGCGCCGAAACCGTGGCGGTCGGGTCTGAAGCGCTCGATGTCTTTGCCGCATACACACGAAATACCGAACCGGGCAGCAACGCAGGGGTACCCGGCATCACCGTTCCCGCAGGCCTGACCCGGGACGGCCTCCCGGTTGGATTGGCGCTGGACGGTGCGCCGTATTCGGATCAGCGAATCCTGCAGATCGGCAAGGAAATGGAGCGCGTGCTGTGTGCGGCGACGTTCCCGCGTCTCGACGCACACGTTCAATCATCCGGCAACGGCTTAACGAGAAAGGCAAGCAAATGAATCGTCGACATATCCTGAAAAGTATTGCGCTCGGTGCCGCCAGTGCCGCGGTGGGCGTCGGGGGGCTCGTTCCGGTGTCGGTTCGCGCGGCAAACCAGCCGCTGAAGTTGGCGCTGATGGCGCCGATGAGCGGGCCGGCCGCATTTTTCGGTCAAGCCTGCAAAAACTGCGCAGCGATGGCGATCGACGAGATCAACGCGCGCGGGGGCGTGTTGGGGCGCCCGCTCGAGTTGCTGGTGGGAGATGCCGGCGCCGCGCCTTCCGAGTCCGCGCAGACGGCGCTGCGCCTGTGGAAGCGCGACAAGGCGGAGGTCTTTGTCGGATCGCACGATAGTGCTGTCCGCACGGCGCTGGAAAGTCTGTTCCGAGGCCAGGTGCCTTACTTCTATACCCCGATGTACGAAGGGGGCGATTGCGCGAAGGGCACGTTCTTCGTTGGCGAGACGCCCGCGCAGCAACTGACGCCGGTCATTCCGTGGTTGACCGCCCAGCACCAGGTCAAGCGCTGGTTCCTGATCGGCAACGACTACATCTGGCCGCGCAAGTCGAACGAAGTGGCGAAAAAGGCGATTCAGGGTTCCGGCGCGACCGTGGTCGGCGAAGAGTACGTTCCGTTCGACGTCGACAACTTCGACGCGGTACTGGGCAAAATCCGCGACAGCAAGGCGGATGCGGTGTTCATCACGCTGGTGGGCGGGTCGGCCGTCACGTTCAACAGAAGTTTTGCGAGCTTCGGTCTCGGCGACAGGATGATCCGCTTCGGCACGATGATCGAGGAAAACACGTTGATCGGGATCGGTGCGTCCAACACCAGGAACCTCTACTCGGCGTCCGGCTTTTTCGCGACGCCGACCGCAACGTCCGCGCCGTTTCTGGAGCGTTATCACAAGCGGTTCGGCGCGTCGGCGGTTTTGAGCAGCATCGGCGAGTCGACGTACGAGGGCGTCCTGATGTATGACGCGATGGCCAGGAAGGCGAATTCCGCGTCGATCGGCGATCTGACGAAGGCCTCCGACGGGGCAGGCTACAAAGGCCCGCGCGGCGTGGTCACGATGAAGTCCCGCAACGTGACGGCCGACATCTTCCTCGCCAGGGCATCAGGTGTGCGATACGACATCGTCAAGACGTTCTCGCAGCTTGGCTCGGCCGAGACCTGTGCGAGCGGAGCGGGTGCGGGTTGACGTCATGCTGCTTTCCCATCTTCTCAATCTCGGGTACGCGTGTGCGGCCCTCGCGCTCACGACGATCGGTCTGGCCATCGTGTTCGGGCTGCTGGGCGTGCTGAACATGGCGCATGGCGAGTTCATCATGCTGGGCGCGTACTCGGTGGTCGTCGTGCAGCGTTTCGGATTACCCGCTTTGCTTGCCATACCCGTGGCGATCGTCGTATGCGCTGCCGTGGGTTGGATCGTCGAACGCGTGCTGGTTCGTCCCTTGTATGAGCGGCCGTTCGATACCTTGCTCGCCACCTGGGGCGTTTCGATCCTGCTGCGCGAAGGGGTGGCCGCATTGTTCGGAAAGGGTTACCAGGACGTGACTGGCGCGGATGGCGCATCGATCGATGTCCTGGGCACCCCGTATCCGGCATTCCGGCTTGCGATGATGCTCGCGGTGGGCCTGGCATTCGCCGCGCTCGCGGCATGGTACGGCCGCAGCCAGACGGGCGCGCGGATTCGGGGCATGGTCGCGAATCCCCTTCTTGCCAGGGCGGCCGGCATCAATACGACCCGGCTGGCCAGCGGCACGTTCATCACGGGGGTGGTGCTGGCCGGGTTGGCGGGGGTGTTGCTCGCGCCGATCGTGCGGGTCGAGCCGTACATGGGCCTCGACTATCTGCTCAATTCGTTTTTCGTGCTCGTGGTCGGCGGCCTCGGCAGCTTGCTCGGTCTCGCGGTCGGCACGTTCGTCATCGGCGGAACGCAGGTCGCGGTGTCGAGTTTCATCGATCAGACGTCGGGTTATACCGCCGTTCTGATCCTGTCCATCTATTTCTTGTGGAGTCGCCCGAATGGCCTCGTCTCGCGCCGTTGAAACGGCCCTCCAGGTTGTCACGGCGGCGGTTCTTCTGAGCTTGCCGCTGTGGGCCGGTGACTACAGTGCAAACCAGATCGGGCTTCTGTTGCTGTATGGAATGGCAACGCAAGGCGTTGCGCTGTGCTGGGGGAATGCGGGCTTTTTGCCGCTGGGCCAAAGCCTGTTCTTCGGGCTGGGCGCGTATGTCAGCGCCTTGGTATTGCGCGCCGCGGCCGCGGCCGGCGGCGAATGGCAGATCGTCCTGCTTCCGCTTGCAGTCGCGGTACCGGCGGCCCTGGCCTATGCCATCGGATTGATCGTCTTTGCGCGCCGGATCGACAGCGGGCCGTTTTTTTCGCTGATTACGCTTGCGTCATGCATGTTGGGATTTCTGTTGGCCAATCAATGGAGCAGCGTCACCGGCGGCTTCAACGGGCTCACCGATATTCCCGACCTGCCGATGACCGACCGGTATGGAAACCTGTATTACGTGATCGCCGTGGCCGCGGTTGTCGTCACGGCGGGGATCACCTGGTTGAGTCGCCGCCCCATCGGGACGCTCTGGGCCGCCCTCTCGGAGAATGAGGATCGCCTCCAGTTCCTTGGATTCGCGACGCACCGGCTGAAGGCGGCCGCTTTCGGCCTCTCGGGCGCGATCGCGGGTCTGGGCGGCGCGCTGTATGCGCCTCACGAGGGTCTCGTCGGCCCTCAGGCGGTCGGCGTCGCGTTGTCGGCGCAGTTCGTCATCTGGGCAGCCGTCGGGGGGAAGCGCATTCCGTTGGGTGCGCAACTCGGTGCCGTCGTGATCGGGCTGCTCGCCGCGACCTGGCGCGATCTGTTCACCTATTGGGAAGTGCTGGTCGCGCTGATTTTCATCGGTGTGGTGCGGCTGTTTCCCGATGGCCTGGCCGGCGCGGCCGCCGCGCTTGCCCGGATGGCGGGTCTGCGCGTCGCGAACAGCATTCCGGAGAAACGGCTAGATGCTCACGAGATCGCGACGATCGACAGGCGGCCGGCTCAATCCGCGCTGCTCAGTTTCCGCAAGGTGGAAGTCAGCCAGGGGGGCGTCAACATTCTCAACGGGCTCGATCTCGAGGTGGGAGCCGGGGTCATCCATTGTTTCATTGGCCCGAATGGCGCCGGCAAGACGTCGACATTCAACGCAATGACGGGCCGCTTGCCGGTCCGTTCAGGTGAAATTCACTTTCGCGGGACCGAGATTTCGTCCTCTCAGGCGTGGCAGGTCGCCCGACTGGGCATCGGCCGCAAGTTTCAGATTCCCGCGGTGTTTGCCCGGTTGTCGGTCGACCAGAATCTTCAGATCGCCCTGTGGGCGAACCGGATACGTCCTCGGGAGATGCTGAGCGCGGCGCCGCTGCATTGGAACTCGGTTCAACGCGTACGCACGCTCGGGAAATTCGGGTTTCTCGAATCGAATCTGGCGGTTCGTGCGGGCGATCTGTCTCAAGGGATGCGCCAGATGCTGGAGTTCGCGATGGTGGCGATCACCGAGCCGCGTCTTTTGCTCCTCGACGAACCGTGCGCCGGCCTCTCGGCGCACGAAACCCGTCACATGATGGACGCGATCACGTCGACCGTGGGCGAACTGGAGGCGTCAGCCATCGTGATCGAGCATGACATGAGCGCACTCGAAAAGATCGCCGGCAACGTGGTGGTCCTGCATCAGGGAAGAAGCCTCGCGGTCGGATCGCTGTCGCAGATCAAGAGGTCGGCAGACGTCAAGGCCGTCTACTCGGGAGGAAGAAAGTGAGCGAACGCCGGCGGGAAGCCGTGTTGAGGTTTTCGTCGATCGTCGCGGGTTACGGCGACACGATGGTGCTCAAGGGAATCAGCGGCGAGGTGGCCGCGGGTAATGTCCTGGGGGTGTTTGGCCGCAACGGTGTGGGCAAGTCGACACTGATGCGCGCCCTGACAGGTGTTATCCAGCCCACTTCCGGGGCAGTCACGGTCAACGGCGGTGAAGTAGGAAAAGTACCGTCGCACCAACGGCGACGTCTGGGGATGAGCTATGCGCCGCAGGAACGGGTTGTCTTCGACAATTTGAGCGTTGCAGACAACCTGACCCTCGGATTCAAGACAAGAAGCCTGGAAGCATACGAAGAATTGTTCGAGATTTTCCCGCGTCTGAAAGAGCGGTTGCCGCAGGCAGCCGGGAAACTGAGCGGGGGTGAAAAGAAGCTGCTTTCCTTCGCCAGGATCATCGCGGAGCGTTCGCCGCTCACGCTGATCGACGAGCCGTCGGAAGGCGTTCAGCAGGAGAACCTGGAGCGGATGGCATCCGTTATCCGGTCTCGAATCAACGAAGGCGCGGCGTTCGTGGTGGTCGAACAGAATCTGACGTTTCTCACGTCGATCGCCGACCATTTCATCGGTCTGGATCATGGAGAGGTCGTGCTGTCGGGCGACTCGATCGATATGTCGCGCGACCGGCTCGAAGCCGTATTGGCCGTTTAGGCTCGCGTGTCAGGCGATTCGCCGTTTGTGCGTACCTGAGCGTCGACCGCGCCGTTCAATCGTCGTCACGGCGCGGCCGTTCCGGCCGCGGCGACGGAAGCAGCCAGCTCCGCACGGTTGGAGAATCCCTTCTTGTCCATGATCCGCCGCAAATGGGTGCGTACGGTCGACAAGCTGATGCAGAGAAGGCGGCCGATATCCTGATCGGTACAACCCTTTGCGACGAGCTGGGCGATCTCGCTCTCACGGTCCGTGAGCCCCGTCGCGCTGCCTGCCCGACGTTTGATGGCGCGGCAAAGGAACGGCTCGATCGCATCGAGCACGAGTTTGTCGCGCAGCTCGAATTCAGGCCGATTCCTGGTTCGCCAGATTCTCAGGTCGCTGAGCTGGCGTTCGCCGTCGAAAACGAACACGTTGATCCCGTGATGCAAACCATCCTGCGCGAGAAACTCGTTATAGAACTCGCTTTTCTCCAGGGCAGGCCGGTCCATCACTTCCTCCACGAACGTGGCCCGGCGCATCCTGCAGAGCTGCGCCGTCATCGGGTCATTGTGCTGGTACCAGCTTGTGTAGCGACGCACGTGATCCGAGTCGACGTTGACCGCAATCGGGTCGACGTAGGTCCCTTTCTCGGCATCCCAGTTGTAGGAGACGCAGAAATCGGATCGCAACAACCGGGTCAAGTCTGACAAAACGACACGTCTGACATCCACGATCGGTCCGAGCTCTTCGAGCCGCCCGATGATGTCGCCGAAAAGTCGGAGTTCGTCGAGCGTGAGATCGTGAACTGGTGGCTTCAAGGGGGCCTCATCGGTAGGAGGAGTCAGGAGACGGCACGCGCGACAGTCTTGGAAGACTGGTTCGCATTACGCATCAATCATAGCAGCGTAAAAAATCCCGATCAGCAACGAACGTGCGGCCTTTGCCGGTCCGTTGTATTCATGCCGCAGTCGCATCCGCCGCCTGTTTTCGGGCCGAAAGGGATGCCCGCGGCGGACCCTGAATGCCGCCGCCACTGACCGGGATTTCCGCATCGACATTTCTGACGATGGGGCTCAAAAAACGCCGGTCATAAAGTGGACGCGCAGTGGGAAGCGGACGTGTTGAGACCGTTCGTCGTGGAGGCAAGCCGGAGGTTTACCCGCAGACGCCTGCCCATTGATCAAACGATTCCAGCGCATTTTCAGCGGGACGTGTTCCTCAGCCATTTTCGTCAACGAAAACTACGCCATAAAATTAGGATAGCGATATGAACAGGATCATCAAGCGAAGCATGGTGGTGTGCGCCGCGGTCGGGTGCGGCGTGGCACATGCGCAGTCGTCAGTGACGCTGTACGGGCTGGTCGATGCGGGCATCACGTACACGAACAATGCAACGTCGGGCACCGGACATGGCGCGCTCGTGCAGTTCACGTCCGGGTCGTCGCAGGGAGATCGTTGGGGGCTGACGGGCAAAGAGGACCTGGGTGGCGGGCTCAAGGCGATCTTCACGCTCGAAAGCGGTTTTCAACTTTCCAACGGGGCCTTGGCGCAGAGCGGGCTGTTGTTCAACCGCGCGGCCTTCGTCGGCCTCGACGGGCGGTTCGGGACGCTGACGCTCGGGCGGCAATACGACTTCATCGGCGATATTTTCCCCGCGTACTCGATCGCGGGAAACACGGCCGCGGGTATCCTCGCGTGGGGCATTCCGGCGTATGCGGCTGGCGGGTATACGCTGGATAACCGACTGTGGGGCGACAACGTCAATAACTCGGTGAAGTATCTTTCGCCGACGATTTCGGGCTTCAGTGTCGGTGCCATGTACGGTTTCGGCAATGTGGCCGGCTCATTGGGCACCAACAGCGCGATGAACTTCCTGCTGAACTACAACCGGGGCGGGCTCGCCGCATCGCTGTCGTATTTCAAGCAGCATAACGCGACCCGCTCCGCGAATTTGACGGAATACGCCGGCGGTGCAACATACAGCCTGGGGAAAGCGCAGATATTCGGTGTGGTGACCGATGTCCAGTTGAGCAGCGGCACCCAAGCGCGCGCGCTGACCTATGACGGCGGCGTGACTTACTTTGTCAGGCCCGACCTCTCGCTCGGCGCCGGGTTCCAGTTCCAGCAGCGCAACAACGGGGTCGGCAGCGCGAATCAGGCGACCATCGGGGTCGATTACTTCATTTCCAAACGCACGGACGTGTATTTCGTCGGAGCGCTCGCGCATGATCATGCGCACGGCGCTCAAATCGAAGCAGCGCTCGGATCGCCGTCCAGCACGAGTTTTCAGACCGCGGCGAGGATCGGCATTCGGCACAAGTTCTGACCGGTGCGGCGGCACGTGCCGGTGGTGCAGGGGCGGGCCGGCAGCGCTTGGTCGTGCGTCGAAATACGATGCGCATGTGAGTGGATGCGTCGCGCGGCGTCCGGTTCGTGCGATCCGTCCGCTACCCGGCGCGGCTACATCGCGGCACTGTAAAGATGATGTGCGTCGGTCAGTGCGTCGGCGACAAGCTGCAGGCCGTCGCGGCAGCGCTCCTGATCCTGCGGGCCGCCGAGGCAGAGGCGAATCGCGTCCGGCGGGTTGCCGTCGGTCGAGAATGCCGCGCTTGCCACGGCGGCGACACTCCGGCTTCGCAGATATTGCGCGAGATCCGGTGCTGTCCACTGGCACTCGCCGGGAATCGGCAACCAGAGATGAAAACCGTCGGGATGCGCGTCGAAAGGCCATGCGCCGAGAACGCGGCTGGCGATCGCCTGCCGTGAATGCGCCTCGGATCGGATGGCGGCCAGCATCTCGCTTGCCGTGCCGTCGTTGATCCACTGGGTGGACAGCAGCATCGTGAACGGGCTCGGCATCACGGTCGTGGCGCGCAATGCCCCCGCGATACGCTGTGTTTCGCGCACCGTCGGCGCCAGCAGGTAGGCGATTCGCAGCCCGGCGCCGAGGTTCTTCGACATGCCGGTCACGTAGTAGGTCAGTTCGGGGGCCAGCAACGCCAGTGGCGGCGGGGCGCTCTGCGGGAGCATCGCGTACGCGTCGTCCTCGATGATGGGCACGTTGTAGCGCATCGCGATATCCGCCAGCGCTTCGCGGCGCCTGAACGGTATCGTGAGCGTGCTTGGATTCTGCAGGGTCGGGTTGCAGTACAGCGCCGCGGGCTGTCCGCTTCGGCAGAGCGATTCGAACGCATGCGGCAACGGCCCGTCGTCGTCCCGCGGCAGCGGCTGCAACTGGACGCCCAGTTGCGATGCGATGGCCTTGATGCCGGGGTACGCGAGTGAATCGAGGCAGATCGAATCACCGCGGCGCGCAAGCCGGGAGACGAGCGCGACGAGCGCGCTGTGGATTCCCGGACAAACGAGCACGGTATCGCTGCTGCAGCCGGGCAGGCGATGGGCCAGCCATGCGCGGCCGGCGGCGCGATCCGCCGGTGTGCCGCCGAAATCCTGATATCGCATCAGTTGGTAAGGGTCCGCGGCGGCGAACAATGCCGCCGCCGATTGTTGCAGCCGGCCGACCATCTCGGCCGGTTCAGGGGGCATGTTCATCGACATCTCGATGCTGCTCCCGCCCGACAGCTGGACCGTTTGCGTCGGGCCGCGCACGAACGTGCCGCTTCCTGCCCGCGTATCGAGCAAGCCGCGTCGGCGGGCTTCCGCATACGCGCGGGCGACCGTCGTGTAGTTCAGGTTCAGCGCCCCGGCGAGATCGCGCAGCCCGGGCAGGCGGTCGCGCGGTTTCAGCCGGCCGGCCGCAAGATCTTCCTCGATGAGGTCGGGGATCAGCTGATAGGCCGGTTTCCTGCTTTCCAGCAAGCGCTTCGACCAATGATGGATTGCGTAATCCATACCTGTTTCCATTTGACGATTCATCAAAACGTTAGCATGGCGCATTAATCGAAAAATATATATATCGCGCCGTGGAAACCGACTGATTGCATTGATTGCATCGTGTATCGGATTGATGCATCGATGCACGCCGGGCGCGCACCGGTTCATGCGTGCTGCATCAGTCAGGTGCGCCGTTCGGCCCGGACGGGCCGCTTTCAGTTGGATCCGGATTGGGGCACGCAAGGATCGAACCGACTGCAGCGGCATTTTTGGATTGAATGATTGCAGAGTGATTGCATCGGGTCGCGGCCCGGTTGGCATATGCGTTGCGTTAATGAGTTCGCCCGGATTCGAAAGCGTTCGGGAATCTCATTCAACTCATTTCCAGACGGAGCGTGCCATGCCCGCAGTCAATCAGCCTCTGCACAAGAAGGGAGATTTCCTCGTCGACTACGAGGAAAAAGTATTCGAAGACGTCAAGGCGGAAGCGGGCGAGAAGGCGCTCGTGACGTTCCACACGGTTGCGTTCGAGGGGTCGATCGGCTTCGTGAACCTCCTGCAGGCGACCCGCCTGCAGCGCAAGGGGTTCGAGACGTCGGTGCTGCTCTACGGCCCCGGCGTGACGCTCGGCCTGCAACGCGGGTTCCCGACACTGGGCGACGAGGCGTTTCCCGGCCATCTGAACTTCAACAAGCAGCTCGTGAAGTTCATGGAGGAAGGCGGGAAAGTCTATGCGTGCCGCTTTGCATTGCAGGCACTTTACGGACATGGCGAAGCGTCGCTGATCGAGGGCATCCGGCCGATCAACCCGCTCGACGTGCTCGATATCCAGCTGCTTCACCGCAAGGAGAACGCGCTGATCATCCATACCTGGACCGTTTGATCGAATCACGGGTGCCATCATGTCCGACAAACGCATCGTCCGGGCGGCAGCCGTCCAGATCGCGCCCGATCTGGAACGCGCCGGCGGCACGCTCGACAAGGTCTGCGCGACGATCGACGAGGCCGCCGGCAAGGGCGTCCAGCTGATCGTCTTTCCCGAAACATTCGTGCCGTACTACCCGTACTTCTCGTTCGTGCGGACGCCGGTCGCGTCCGGCGCCGATCACATGCGGCTCTACGAGCAGGCCGTGACGGTGCCGGGGCCCGTGACGCATGCGGTCGCGGAGCGCGCGCGCCTGCACGGGATGGTGGTCGTGCTCGGCGTGAACGAGCGCGACCACGGCAGCCTGTACAACACGCAGCTGATCTTCGACGGCGACGGGCGCCTCGCGCTGAAGCGCCGCAAGATCACGCCGACGTTTCACGAGCGGATGATCTGGGGGCAGGGGGATGCGGCCGGACTCAAGGTCGTGCGGACCGGTGCCGGACGGGTCGGTGCGCTCGCGTGCTGGGAGCACTACAACCCGCTCGCCCGTTATGCGCTGATGACGCAGCACGAGGAAATTCATTGCAGCCAGTTCCCCGGATCGCTGGTCGGCCCGATCTTCGCGGACCAGATCGAGGTCACGATCCGCCACCACGCGCTGGAGTCCGGCTGCTTCGTCGTCAATGCGACCGGCTGGCTGACGGATGCCCAGATCGAGTCGATCACGGGCGATCCGAATCTGCAGAAGGCCCTGCGCGGCGGATGCAATACCGCGATCGTGTCCCCGGAGGGGCAGCACCTGGCCGAGCCGTTGCGTGCCGGCGAAGGGATGGTGATCGCCGACCTGGACATGTCGCTGATCACCAAGCGCAAGCGAATGATGGACTCGGTCGGCCACTATGCGCGGCCGGAACTGCTGAGCCTTGCCATCAACGATCGGCCGGCGGCGACGGTGACCCCGATGGGGATCAACGGGTCGGCCGCCCCTGACTTCGAGGGAAACTGCCATGAGCGTGAACGCGAAACCGTCGGTGCAGAGCCGGCAATTGATGACTGAACTGCAGTCGGTCGGGCTGCGCCTCGCGGATCCGCGGGTTGGCGCCGCGAGCCGGCGCGGCGGCGCCGGGCCGTCCGATCACAAGGCCGTGACGGTCGACGGCGTGACCATCATGGTGCCTGTGCACACGAGCACCGCGTGGGATTCGCCGTTCGTCGCGGCGGCGCCCGACGCGGCGGGCGTCAGCCAGCTCTCGCGCGGCACCATCCCGATCGCGAGCATCAGCTTTCCGTCGAACCCGCGCTTCTACGCATTGCAGACGCTGGAGGGCGTGCCGTATTCGCACATCGCGACGCTGCACGGTGCCGACGTGCTGGCGACCACGGTGTTGCAGACCTGCATTCGCTACGAGAGCCGGCGCAAGACCTGCCAGTTCTGCTCGATCGGCCAGTCGCTCGCAGCCGGCAGGACGATCGCCCGCAAGACGCCTGAGCAACTCGCCGAGGTGGCGCGCGCGGCGGTCCTGCTCGACGGCGTCAAGCACATGGTATTGACGACCGGCACACCGCCGACGCTCGACCGCGGCGCGCGCGTGCTCTGCGAAAGCGCGTTCGCGATCAAGGCGGCCGTCGATCTCCCGATCCAGGCGCAATGCGAGCCGCCCGACGACGACGGCTGGTTCGAGCGGATGAAGGCAAGCGGGATCGATACGCTGGGCATGCATCTGGAAGCCGTGACGACGGCCGTGCGCGAACGGATCATGCCCGGCAAGGCGAGCGTGCCGTTGTCCCGCTACATGGCGGCATTCCGCGCGGCCGTCGCGGTGTTCGGCCGCGGACAGGTCAGCACCTACATCCTCGCCGGGCTCGGCGACAGCGCGGCCGCGATCCTCGACATGTCGCGCGAACTGATCGGGTTGGGCGTGTATCCGTTCGTCGTGCCGTTCGTGCCGATCAGCGGCACGCCGCTGGAGAGTCATCCCGCGCCGTCGCCGGACTTCATGCGGGCGGTGCTCGAACCGCTCGGCGCCATGCTGCGCGATGCCGGCATGCGCTCCGCCGACATCAAGGCAGGCTGCGGAAAGTGCGGTGCCTGCTCGTCGCTGTCGACCTACGAGGTATGACCATGTACTGCGCAGAGATGGGACTGGCCGACAGCAGCAGCCCGTACCGGCCAGCCGAATACCGGATCAAATGGGCGGCGCTTCCCTGGGAAATCGACGAAGCATACAAGCTGCGCCGGGCAGTGTTCTGCATCGAGCAGGGCATCTTCGCCGGCGACGATCGCGACGATATCGACCGCCACGCGCAATTGCTGGTCGCGGTCAGTTGCTGCGCGGGGCTGCCGGAGCAGGTGGTCGGCACGGTGCGGATTCACGAAACCGGGCCGGGAACCTGGATGGGCTCGCGGCTCGCGGTGCATCCGGCATTCCGGCGGCAAGGCAGGATCGGCTCGATGCTGATCGCGCTGGCCGTCAGCAGTGCGCATGCCGAAGGTTGCCGGCGTTTCGTCGCACACGTGCAATCGCAGAACGTGCCGCTGTTTCTTCGGCTTCACTGGGATGCGCTCGGCGAGGAAACGTTGTTCGGACGTCCTCATCAACTGATGCAGGCCCAGCTTGAACACTATCCGCCGTGCGGCACGCCGTTCGAGGGTTTCGTCCTGCGGCTGGAGGGGGCGCAATGAGTGTCGAGGATCGCATCGCGACGCTGCGCGCGAGCCGCGGCTTCCAGCACAAGCACGACATCGCCGGCGTGGTTGCGTCGCTCGCGGGCGCATTGCCGAACGGCGAACGGGATCTCGCACAGGCCGTCGCGCTCGGTGACGACTGCGCGGCGATTCCCGACGCGGACGGCTACCTGCTGTTTGCGATCGAGGGGATGGTCGGCGATTTCGTCGAGTCGATGCCGTGGTTTGCCGGGTACAGCGGCGTGATGGCGAACGTCAGCGACATCTACGCGATGGGCGGGCGGCCGATCGCCGTCGTCGATGCATTGTGGAGCGACGGAATCGACGCCGCGCGGCCGGTGCTCGCCGGGATGGCCGCGGCGGCGTCCGCGTACGGCGTGCCGATCGTCGGCGGCCACAGCAACACGCGCAGCGTGCAGGGGCAACTTGCCGTATCGATCCTGGGCCGGGCCCGCGCGCTGCTGTCGAGCTTCAGCGCGCGGCCGGGCGATCGCCTGATGATGGCGGTCGACCTGCGCGGCGCATTCGAGGCGCCATATCCGTTCTGGAATGCGTCGGTCGGCGCGCCGCCGGCCCGGTTGCGCGGCGATCTGGAGATTCTGCCGACGTTGGCCGAAGCCGGGCTGTGCGACGCCGCGAAGGATATCTCGATGGCCGGCGTGCTCGGGACGGCGCTGATGCTCGCCGAATGCTCGCGCGTCGGTGCGCGGATCGCGCTGGACGCGATCCCGCGTCCTCCTGGCGTCGACTTCGATCGCTGGCTGACGGCCTTTCCGAGCTATGGGTTCGTGATGGCGGCGCGGCCGGCGCATGCCGACGCGATCGCGGAACGCTTCGCGGCGCGCGGGCTCGCGTGCGCGGTGATCGGCGATATCGACGCCTCGTGCGAGGTCGTCGTCGAAGAGGCGGGCGAAACGGCGGTGCTGTGGGATTTCCGGGTCGAGCCGTTCATCACCTGCACTGTTGGGTGTGTGCGATGAGCGGCGATACGTTGCGCATCGCGCTGCTCACCCACTCGGTCAATCCGCGCGGCGGTGTCGTGCACGCGCTGGAACTCGCCCGTGCGCTGCACGATGCGGGCAGCGACGTCACCGTGTTCGCACCGGCCGCGCCGGGCGAGAGAATGTTCCGCGACGTCCGGTGCCGCGTCGTGCTGGCGCGCGTCGATGGCCATCCGCGCAGCGTCGCGGACATGGTGCGCGCGCGGATTGTCGCGATCAGGCATGCATTGCTGGAGCACGATGCAAGCGGCTTCGACGTGCTGCATGCCCAGGACAGCATCACGGGCAATGCGCTGGCCGACCTGAAGCAGTCGGGTGCAATAGACGGCTTCGTACGGACCGTGCATCACCTCGACGTATTCGACGACCCGCAGCTCGAACGCTGGCAGGCGCGCGCGTGGCGAGCGGCGGACCAGGTGCTGTGCGTGAGCGCTGCGTGGGCGGCCACGATGCGCGGGACGTTCGGGGTCGACGCAAGCGTGGTGCCCAACGGCGTGGACGTCTCCCGGTTCGCTCGGGCGGATCGGGCGGCCGTGCAGGCGGTGCGGCAGCGGTTCGGCCTGCACGGCGCGCCGGTCGTCCTGGCGATCGGCGGGATCGAGCAGCGGAAAAACTCGATCGCGCTGCTCGAGGCGTTCGCCCGGCTGCGCGGCACGATGCCCGACGCACGGCTCGTGATCGGGGGCGGCGCGAGTCTGCTCGATCACGATGCTTACGCGCGCCGCTTCGTCGCGCGCGCCGCCGCGCTGGGGCTGGGGATCGGCGTCGACGAAACCGTCGTGTCGACGGGGCCGCTCGACGATGCGGCGCTGGTCGCGCTGATGCACTGCGCCGACGTGGTGTCGATGGTGTCGATCCGGGAGGGATTCGGTCTGGTCGTGCTCGAGGGGCTTGCTTGCGGAAAGCCCGTGGTCGTATCCGAAATCGAACCCTTTACCGAGTATCTGGACGAGCACGTGTGTGTGTGGGCCGATCCCGCCGATGTGGATTCGATCGCCGGCGCGCTGCGCGACGCGCTCTCGGGACGGCGTGCTCCCGATTTCGCACGTGCCGTGCCCGCGCTGATGAACCGCTTCACATGGGAAGCGAGTGCGCGCAGGCATCTGGACATCTACCAGGACAGGCTGGCGCAGCGTGCGCAAGCATCGTCCGCCAAGTGAGGAGGCATCATGCCGGTCATGCATTTTCGGGTCCGTTGGCCCGACCAGTCGGAAACCAATTGCTATTCGCCTTCGACCGTGGTGTCGGAATTTTTCACGCCCGGCACGCAATACGCGCTCGACGACTTCGTCGAGCGAGCCCGGCGTGCCCTGGGTATCGGGTCCGAGCGCGTACGGGAGAAATACGGGTTCGCGTGCTCGGCCGCGATGGATGAACTGGCACGGATCGAAGCGCACGCGCAACGATTTTCTCCGCAGGGCGATGCGACCGTGACCGTCATCGAGCTCGTTTAGGGCGTCCGGCACGCGGCAATCCACCGTCGTCTCCAACACACATTCAGGACTGCATCATGTCAAGCGAACCCGTTGTTTCATCCAGCCTCCCGGATATCGATTCCCGTCTCGGCGTAGCGGTCGTCGGCGGCGGGCAGGCAGGACTGTCGATCAGCCACTACCTGAAGCAGGCAGGTATCGATCATCTCGTGTTCGAAAAGGAGACCGTGACGCACACGTGGCGCACGCAGCGCTGGGACGCGTTCTGTCTCGTGACGCCGAACTGGCAGTGTGCGCTGCCGGGCTATCCGTATCGCGGTGCGGATCCGCACGGCTTCATGACGAAGGACGAGATCGTCGAGTATCTCGACGGATTCATCCGCAGCGTCGATGCCCCGGTGCTGGAACACACCGCCGTCGAGCGTGTGACGCGCGACGCGGACGGACGCTATCGCATCGCGACGTCGCGCGGCACGTACACGGCGGATCGGGTCGTCGTGGCATCGGGCGGCTACCATCGGCCGATCGTGCCGCGGATGGCCGAGCGGTTTCCGGCCACGATCGTGCAGATCCAGTCGTCGGAATACCGGAATCCGGCCGCGTTGCCGGACGGCCCGGTTCTCGTGGTCGGATCGGGACAATCGGGTGCGCAGATCGCGGAGGACCTCCACCTCGCCGGGCGAAAGGTGTTCCTCGCGGTGGGCGATGCGCCTCGCTGCGCCCGTTTCTACCGGGGCAGGGACGTCGTCGACTGGCTGGCCGACATGCAGTACTACGACATGCCGGTCGATGCGCATCCGCTGCGCGAAGGCGTGCGCGACAACACCAACCATTATGTGACCGGCCGCGACGGCGGGCGCGATATCGATCTGCGCCGCTTTGCCGCCGACGGGATGGAACTGTACGGCCGGCTGGAGGATTTCACGGGCGGACAGTTGCGCTTCTCCGCGGATCTGGCGGCGCGGCTCGACAGCGCGGACGATACGTACAACCGGATCAACGCCGGCATCGATGCCCATATCGAGAAGAACGGAATCGCGGCGCCCCCTGCGACGCGCTACGCGCCCGTGTGGCGTCCGGCCGGCGAGCGCACGGCGCTCGATCTCGCGGCGAGCGGCATCGCATCGGTCATCTGGTGCATCGGCTTCACCCCGGATTTCAGCTGGCTGGATGCGCCGGTCTTCAACGGCCGCGGTTATCCCGCGCACCGGCGCGGCGTGACGCCGGTTCCGGGGCTCTACTTCGTCGGACTGCCGTGGCTGCACACGTGGGGATCGGGGCGATTCTCCGGCGTTGCGCGCGATGCCGCCCATATCGTCGACCAGATCCGGGCCGAGATGACGGCGCCGCGGTGCTCATCCGAAAGCGTGGCTGCCTGACGCCGCTGCATACGCCATCCATCGCCATCGAGCCGGCATGCCGCGACGCGCGCCCGCGAGGCTCGCGGAAGACTGGCCGGGCGACGCGGGCAGGCAGCGTCGCCGGGATGCGCCGGCCGCGCGTGCGGGCCGCGACGACCCCGGGTTCTTCGACGAGGGGCGGCAGCATGCCCATGCGACGATCGTGCCGATGCTCGCCGGTTTCGGCGCGTCGGACTACGCCGACAATCTCGCCTATAACGATGTCTACGATCGCGCGTTGGAAAGTCAAACCGAAACGAAGCTCGATTCAGGCAATTGACTCCGCCGGACGATTGCTTTAAAAAGTAAAGCATGACCACGCCAAGAATCGGACAACGCGTTCGCGGATCGACGACGGGGCGGCCCATCATGGTCGTGCTGGATCTGCTCGGGCGCCGCACCGCGCTGCGCATTTTGTGGGAGCTGCGCGGCTCGCCGCTCACGTTCCGCGCATTGCAGGAAGCCTGCGAAACGAACGCGCGTCTGCTCAACACGCGGCTGGCCGAGCTCAAGGCGTCGGGCCTCGTCGAGCACGGGGAGGGCGGCTATCGTATGACCGCCGAAGGCCGCCGGCTCGAAGCGGCGCTGCAGCCGTTGCTGGGGTGGGCAAGAGAGTGGGCGAAGCGCGACCCGGACGGGCTGGACGCGGCCGATCGCGAACAAGCCGGTCAGGCGCGCTGACCGCTCCTGCGCGCGGGTGCGGTCGCATCGTCATTCCAGGTCACGTGTCACGTGTCACGCGTCGAGCGTGATCCATTTTTCGTTCGCGGAGTCCATTCATGCCTGTTCGGGCCGTCATATTCGACTTCGATCTGACGCTGGCGGATTCGTCCGCGGCGATCGTCGAATGCACGGAATACGCATTGCATCGGCTTGGCGCGGCACGCGCGACACCCGCGCAGATCGGCGCCGTGATCGGTCTGACGCTGCCGCAGATGTTCCGTTCGTTGACGGGCGAGACCGAAGCGGCGCGGGCCGATGCGTTCGCGCGGCACTTCGTCGCGCGTGCCGACGAGATCATGGTGCCCGGCACGCGCATCTATCCCGAGGTGCCGCCGCTGCTTGCACGGCTGCGCGAGCAAGGGCTCGCCGTCGCGATCGTGTCGTCGAAGTTTCGCTACCGGATCGAGGCGATTCTCGAGCGCAACGGCTTGCAGTCGCTGGTCGACGTGTTGATCGGCGGAGAAGACGTGCAACGTCACAAGCCGGATCCCGAAGGGCTCGTGCTGGCGTTGGCGCGGCTGGGCCTGCCTGCCGCCGCCGCGATCTATGTCGGCGACCATGCGGTGGACGCGCAGGCGGCCGAGCGCGCGGGCGTGCCGTTCGTCGGCGCGGTGACCGGCATGACGTCGTTCGATGCGTGGGCGCGTGCGGGCAAGCAGGCGGTCCCGGCGCATATCGGCGAACTGGCCGCGATCGTGCGGCGGATGCAGCACGAGCCGGGCCGGGCGTCCGGCCCGCACGGCGTCTGACGCCGGTTTCGGGAGCCGCACGATGCCGCGCCGCGTGAACCATCTCCGCTGGAAGATCGTCGCGTTTCTGGTCGCGCCGCTGACCTTCGTGATGACGCTCGATCGCGCGGCGATGGCCGTGGCCGCTCCGGCGATCCAGGGCGAACTCGGCCTGTCGATCGTCGAGATGTCGATGATCCTGACGATCTACTTCTGGGCCTATGCGCTCGGCCAGATCCCGGCCGGACGCGCGGCCGAACGCTTCGGGTCGCGCCGCGTGCTGTTCGGCACCAGCACGCTGTGGTCGCTGATGATGATCGTCACGCCGCTCGGCGGTTCGTTCGCCTGGTTGTTCGGTTGCCGGCTGGTGCTTGGCGGCGCGCAGTCGGCAGACTGGTCCAGCAGCGTCGTCGCGCTCAAGCGCTGGTTTCCGGCCGGCGAGCGTGCGAAAGGCAACGCGGTGCTGCTCGCGGGGCTGTATCTGGGCCCGATCGTGTCGGCGCCCCTCACGGCCTGGACGATCGTCCATTTCGGCTGGCATGCCGTCTTCCATGGATTCGGCGCGCTCGGCCTGCTGCTCGGCGCAATCTGGTGGTTCGGCTACCGCGATGCGCCGGCGTCCCATCCGCTGATCACGCCGGCCGAGGCGGACTACATCGCGGCCGGCCAGCCGCCCGGCCAGACGGCCGTGTCGGGTTCGCTCGCGCGTTGCCTGCGGCTGGGGCGTTTCTGGATCTTCGGCATCCAGTACTTCCTGCTCGTGCTGATCCAGAGCTTCTACACGACGTGGCTGCCGACCTACCTGATGCGCGCGCGCGGCCTGTCGCTGAAGGCAATGGGGCTGTACGCGTCGCTGCCGTGGGTGGCCGTGTTCGCGGCGGTATTCGTCGCGGGTACCGTCAGCGACCGGTTGCTGAGGAAAACGGGTTCGATCTACCGGGCGCGCACGCCGGTCGCGATCGCGGGATTCGTCGTGAGCGCGCTGGCCCTGGTCGCCGCGTCGCGCGCGCAGGCGATGGCCGCGGTCATCGCGCTGCTGTGCCTGTCGTTCGCGGCCGTCGGATTCGTGCAGGTCGTCGTGTGGTCGGCCGCGCAGGATCTCGGGCGGCCGTTCGCCGGCGTGATGTCGGGCTGGACCAACGTATGGGGCGCACTGTCGAACGTCGCGGGGCCGATGGCGCTCGCGCTCGTCGTCAAGATCACCGGCAACTGGGGCAGCGGGATGGTCGTGATCGGTGCCGCGGCGGCCTGCGGCGCGGTGCTGTGGCTGTTCGTGCATCCCGAGCGCCCGCTGCTGGCCGCGACGGCGGGCGGCTTGCCGCCGTCGGCAGCGGGCGGGAATGCGGCGCGCGGCGACGCGGGCGCAACCCGTGCCGACGCCGGGCGGGTGTCCGAGCCGGCCGACTGAGCCGTATTGCACAACGGGCCGGCAGCGCGCGACGGATTCTGCGACCATCGCCGTTAAAGTCCTGTCCGCAACCCGATCCGCTGCCATGTCCCTTATTTCCGTTGCCTTTGCCAGCATCCGGCCCGCGCGTGCGCGGTCGTTCGCCCGTGCGCTGTCGTTCGCACTTTCGCTCTCGGTTTCGATCGCCTGTGCCGTCATCGGCATGGCGGGCAGTGTGCGTTCGGCCGAAGCCGCGACACCTACCCAGCGCGAACGTCTCGAAGCACCGGTCAAGGCCGTCGCCGACCAGCGCGTGGCCGTCGCGACGCCGCAGGGCAGCGCGGCGCTGCCCGTCTATGCCGACCATCCGCTCGATCAGCCCGCGCCCGACGTCGTGCGCGTGTTCATCGTGATTCACGGCACGCTTCGCAACGCCGACACGTATTACGCGTCGGGGCGCCAGGTCGTCGAGAAGGCCGGCGCGGCCGGCAGCGGCACGATGGTCGTCGCGCCGCAGTTCCTGACGCGCGCCGATACGCGCGCATTCTCGTTGCCCGCATCGACACTCGCGTGGACGCAGGAAGGCTGGAAGGGCGGCGAACCGGCGCGCCAGCCGGGGCCGGTCAGCTCGTTCGCGGCGCTCGACGCGCTGCTCGCGCATTTCGCCGACCGCAGCCTGTACCCGTCGCTGACGACGGTCGTCGTGATCGGTCACTCCGCCGGCGCGCAGTTGCTGCAGCGTTACGCCGTGGCCGGGCACGAAGGCGACGCGCTGGCGCGTGGCGGCGTCGCCGTGCGCTACGTGGTCGCGAACCCGTCGAGCTACCTGTATTTCGACGACGAACGGCCGAATGCCGACGCGATCGCGGGCGGCATCTGCCCGCGCGCGACGCAATGGAAGTACGGGCTGAAGTCGGCGCCGCCTTACGTCGCGTCGCAGGATGGGCGCGAACTCGAAACGCGTTATGTGGCGCGCGATGTCGTGTACCTGCTCGGGCAGGCCGATACGAATCCGTACACGCATTTCATCGACCGTTCGTGCGCGGCGATGGCGCAGGGCCCGTACCGGCTCGCGCGCGGGCTCGCGTATTTCGACTACCTGAAGAAGCGGCACCCGGACGATCTCGCGCAGCAGGTCGTCGAAGTCCCGGGCGTCGGGCATGACGGTCTCGGCATGTTCACGTCCGCTTGCGGGCTGGCCGTGCTGTTCGGGCAGGCCTTGCCGCAATCGTGTCCGGTCGTCGCCGGCACCGCGCCGGCGATGCGGGCGGCAGGGCCGTGAGCGGGCGAGCGAGGTGCGCGCGCGGCGAGAATCGATCGATCAGAAAAATGCAGGAATCGGCGACATAAATTCATTTCCCTGCGCGGCGTTCGCGGTTCAGGATGACGGCGTTCCCAGGAGCGTCCCCATGAACATCACGATCCTCGACGATTATTTCGACACGCTGCGCACGCTGCCGAGCTTTCGCAAGCTGGACGGGCAGGCGGTCACGATCTGGAACGACCATGTGCAGGACGTCGACGCGCTGGCCGAACGCCTGCGCGATACGGAGGTGCTCGTGCTGATTCGCGAGCGCACGCAGATTCGCGCGCCGCTCATCGCCCGGTTGCCGAAGCTGCGGTTGATCAGTCAGCGCAGCGTGTATCCGCATATCGACATCGACGCGTGCACCGCACACGGCGTGATCGTGTCGTCGAACCAGCATGCCGGCACGCCGTCCTATGCGGCTGCCGAACTCACCTGGGGCCTCGTGCTGGCCGCGGTGCGCCAGATTCCGCAGCAGATGCGCGCGCTGCAGGCCGGCCACTGGCAAACGGGCGTGGGCCGGACGCTGCGCGGGCGCACGCTGGGCATTTACGGCTACGGCCGGATCGGTGCGGAGGTCGCCCGATACGGCGCCGCGTTCGGGATGAACGTGCTGGTCTGGGCGCGCGAAGCGTCGCGGCAGCGCGCCCGCGACGACGGCTGGCACACGGCGCCGGACAAGCGCACCTTCTTCGAAACCTGCGACGTGCTTTCGTTGCACATGCGGCTCGTGCCCGCCACGCGCGGCATCGTGACGGCCGAGGATCTCGGCCGGATGAAACCCGATGCGCTGCTGGTGAACACGAGCCGCGCGGGCCTCGTCGCCGCGGGCGCGCTCGAGGCGGCATTGCAGGCCGGCCGGCCCGGGATGGCGGCGCTCGACGTGTACGAGACCGAGCCGCTGCGCGACCCGCGGCATCCGTTGCTGCGTTTGCCCAATGTCGTGTGCACGCCGCATATCGGCTACGTGACCGAGGACGAATACGAAACGCAGTTCTCGGATGTGTTCGACCAGATCGTGTCCTATGCGGCCGGACAGCCGATCCACGTGGTCAACCCGGACGTGCTCGCGCACGAAGCGGCATCGATCGAGCCGTTGATCCTCGACCTGCTCGAATGGATCGGGCCCGGCGCGCGGCCGTACGACGAGGTGATCGACGCATGGCGCACGTCGTGCCCGCGCCTGCCGGTCTGGGAGGAGGCGTGCGCGCGCGGTTACGTGGTCCGGCACCATGCGCCCGGCGGCGTGGCGGAGGTCGAAGTGAGCGAAGCCGGCCGCGCCCGTGTCCGGGCCGCGCGCGCCTGAGCGTGCGGGGCGAGCGGCCGCGCCATCCGCGCGTCATGCCGTTTTTTCGGCGACCGGCGCTGCGTCCGGATCGTACACCGTCAAGCCTTCCGTCGGATCCGTCGGCACGTCCCACGGGCGCGCGGCGATCGCCCGTTTCGCCGCGTCGTAGCCGGCCTGCCGGCGCGCCGCGATGCCGGCCGGCGTGAAATCGATGTCCTTCAACTGATTGTCGCCGTCGAGCCGCGGCGCGGCGAGCTTGATCAGGTGCATCGTCGTCTCGCATCCCCACGCGGCGAGCCGGCGCACCGCGGGCGACGCACGGTCGGCTTCCGGCACGTGCCGGACCAGCTCGCGGATCACGTGGCGCAGCCGGTGAATCTGCTGCTGGCGCGCGATGTGGCTGTCGGTGCGGCTCGCGTACTGGATGTCCTTCTGTCGCTCCGACACCTGCCAGATGCTCTCGGGCTCGGGGCCGGCCGGATTCCACATCTGCACGGAGAAGATGATCGAGCTGCGGCGCGGGTTGTCGTCGAGCACGACCTCGACCGGCGTATTCGAATACACGCCGCCGTCCCAGTACGGCGCGCCGTCGATCCGTATCGCCGGAAACGCGGGCGGCAGCGCCCCCGAACTCATGATGTGCTCGATCCCGAGCCGTGTATCGCGTGAATCGAAATAGCGCATCGTGCCCGTACACGCGTTGACGGCGCTGACGGTCAGGCGCGGATGGCCCGCGTTCAGCAAGTCGGGATCGACCAGCGACGCGAGCGTGTCGCGCAGCGGCGCGATCCGGTAGTACGACGCGCGATCGACGCCGAGGCGAGCCAGCGGCCCGAACCACGACGCCGGATTGGGCTGGAAGAAGCCCGTGATGCCGCCGCCGATGATCATTAGCTCGGCCAGCATCCGGTCCCAGCCGGGCACCAGGGGCGGGACGTCGAAACGGGTCCGCTCGGTCACGCGCCGCCAGAACGCCGACAGCTTGTCGTAGCGCTGCTCCGGCGGATTGCCCGCGATCAGCGCCGCGTTGATCGCGCCGATCGACGTGCCGACCACCCAGTCGGGCCGGATCCCGGCTTCGTCCATTGCCTGGAACACGCCGAGCTGGAACGCGCCCAGTGCGCCGCCGCCCTGGAGCACGAGCACGACTTGCCCGGGGAGGTCCATTCGTGCCGGCTGGCTCGCGGTCATGGCTTGCCTCGCTGCGTATGACGGTGGGTCGGATCCGAACAGTTCGATTCAGTTTAGGCGATCGATCGCGCGGCGTCGCCCGCCGCGCGACGGCGGCCCGCGTTTGCGTTGCCGCTCGCGTCCGACCCTTTGGCGCGGCCGGCGTCACGCGTCCGGGTAAGGCGTGCCGTCCTTGTGCAGGAACCGGCCGTCGCGGCTCGGGCTCATCAGGTCGATGTCCGGGCAGGTGATCACGTCGTCCGGCGAACGCGAGCCGACTTCGAGATAGACGGCAACCGCGTCCGACCGGTTGACCAGGTGGTGACCGTTGCCCGAGTTCTTCGGAAACGCGGCGCAGTCGCCCGCGCGCAGCACGGTCTCGCCGCCGTCCTCGATCATCACGAGCTCGCCTTCGAGCACGTAGACGAATTCGTCCTCGTCGGAATGCCAGTGCCGCTGGGCCGACCACCCGCCCGGCGGCACGCGCATCAGGTTGACGCCGAAGTCGCGCAGCCCGCCCGCGTCGCCGAGACGCTGGCGGACGCGCTGCGCGCACGGCGCGTCGAACGGCCGCGGATAGCCGCTGCCGCGGCGTTCGGGCACGGCGCCGAGGTCGATCCTGGGCATGGGCGGCTCCGTCTGCCACGCGGGCGAATGGGACGGCGATCATTGTAGGCCGATGCCGCCCGCCGTTCGTTCGCGTCGTTTGGCGGGCCGCGTCATTCGACGGTGATCGTCTCCTTCATGTACGGGTGAATCCCGCAGAACACCTTGTAGACGCCCGGCTTGTCGAAGCGAAACGAGTAGGTGTCGCCCTGGTCGAGCGCCGCCGAGTGAAAGATGCCGGCATCGTTGACGACGGTGTGCGGTTCGCCGTCGAGGTTCTTCCACGTGACGGTCGTGCCGGCCTTGATCGTGGTCGACATCGGCGAAAACATGAAATTGCGGATCGTCACGAGCGGGCCGGTCGGGCCCTGCGCGAACGCGGCGAGCGGCGTGCCGGCGGCGGCCGCGCACAGGATCAGCGCGGCGACGGTGCGGGTTGGCATGAAGCGGATCATGTCGTTCTCCTTGTTTTCATCAGGCCAGCGTCGTGTCGTGAAGCGACGACGCAACCGGATGGCCGGCGAATTCGACGGTCGTCACGCCGAGCATCGCGGGCAGCCGGTCGCGCGGCACCGTGAGCGGCACGGGGCCCGGGCCGTTGCCGGCCGTCGGCTGCGGGAACGCGGTGGAGCGCGCGGTATGGAACGTCACGTTGCCCTCGACCTTCGACACGATCTGGTGAATGTGCCCGTTCAGCACGGTGACCGAGCCGAAGCGGCGCAGCAGCGCCATCGTCTGCGGCGCGTCGCCGGTGCCCCAGCCCCACGGTTCGTAGATGGTCCACATCGGCATGTGCGAGAACACCACGATCGGCGTGCTCGACGAGCGGCCCTTCAGGTCCTGCGCGAGCCATGCGAGCTGGTCGTCGCCGAAGCTGCCGAGCCCGTTCGGCTTGAAGTGCATCACGTTGACGAGGCCGATGAAATGCACGCCCGCGTGATCGAAGCTGTAATAACCGCGGTTGTCCGACGCCTTGCCGAACCGGCCGAAATACTCGGCGCCCGACCCGTCGGTGACGTCGTGCTCGCCGGGCACCGTGTGCAGTTCCGGCACGCGCAGCGCGGCCAGCAATTGCGACGCGTGGTCGAACTCCTCGGGCTTGGACAGGTGCGTGATGTCGCCCGTATGGATGGCCAGCGCCGGCATCGCGGGCATCCCGTTGACGAGTTCGATCGTCTGCTTGAGCGTGGCCGATACATGGGGATTCGCGTCCTTGTTGAAGCCGATGTGCGTATCGCTGATCTGCACGAACAGCGGCTTGCCCGCGGCGGCCGGGCGTGCATCGCCGGTCTGCGCGAGCGCGAGGTCGAACGGCGTCAGGATGCCGCCCGACAGCGTAAACAGCGTGCCGAGGCCGCCGAAGGCCATGCATTGCAGGGCCTTGCGGCGCGACGGGCGGGTAGGGGTCGATGAAGACATGGGAGCCTCGCAATCGTGTGACGAAACCGGACGGCCGGATCGTCCTGGAATAAGCCGGCGCCTTCGGATGCGATACCGGCGAAGCGGCGGATTTATTCCCGCGCGCGACGCGGTCGACCCCCCGTGTTCGCGGCTTCCGGGGCGCCGCGCGATGCCGGGAGGATGACCCGTCAATGTCCTGTAAGTGACACGTCATATTTGCGTCACGGCCGACCGATAGCCTGCGACTCCGAATCACCTCTCTCCGGAGCCCCTTCATGCCGAACCTCGCGGCAACGGAAACGGGCGGCGCGGTCGGCCGCCGCACGCGCACGACCCGCCTCGTGCGGTTCTTTCTGATCGTTGCCTGCGGCATCGCCCATGTCGGCGTTCATCCCGACGCCGAGCCGAGTCCCGTCAAGGAACGCGCGGTCCCGCCGTTCCTGCTGCTGTTCGTCGCGCGGCTGACGGCCGGGATGGCCGGCGCGTACGGGCTGCCGGTATGACTGCGCACGGGCTGTCCTGATTCGCGCCGCGGGGCGCGACGCCTGGCCGCGAGACCGGCGGCCGGACCCATCGACTTTCAATTCGACACAACACGCTACCGATGGATCTCAGTTTCTTCGACCCGAATCGCACCGCCAACGCGTCCGCGTGGCGCGTGCTCCCCAATCGCTGGGACGCCGTCGCGTTTCCGCTGATCATCGGCATCCTCGCGATGGCGATCGTCGGTTTTCACGAGACGATGGCGCCGATCGGCGTACTGCAGACGCAGAAGATCTCGCTCGACCCGTCGAACCTGCCCGAATACGCGTTGCGCACCACGCTGCGGATGCTCGCGGCGATGGTCGCGTCGCTCGCGTTCACGCTCGTCTACGGCACGCTCGCCGCGAAAAGCCGCCGTGCGGGCATGGTGCTGATCCCGATCCTCGACATCCTGCAGTCGGTGCCGGTGCTCGGCTACATCTCGTTTACCGTCACGTTCTTCCTCGCGCTGTTCCCGGGCCGCGTGCTCGGCGCCGAACTGGCGGCGATCTTCGCGATTTTCACGAGCCAGGCGTGGAACATGACGTTCAGCTTCTACCAGTCGCTGCGCACGGTGCCGCGCGACCTGAGCGAAGTGTCGCGCGGCTTTCACCTGACGCCGTGGCAGCGGTTCTGGAAGCTCGACGTACCGTTCTCGCTGCCGGGCCTGATCTGGAACATGATGATGTCGATGTCGGGCGGCTGGTTCTTCGTCGTCGCGTCGGAGGCGATCACGGTCGGCAACCAGACGATCACGCTGCCGGGCATCGGCGCGTATCTCGCGCAGGCGATCTCGGACAAGAACCTCGGCGCGGTCGGCTGGGTGATCGTCGCGATGTCGGTCGTGATCCTTGCCTATGACCAGTTCCTGTTCCGGCCGCTCGTCGCATGGGCCGACAAGTTCCGGATGGAGAACACCGCGTCGGGCGATGCGCCGCAATCCTGGCTGCTCGACATGATGCGCCGCACGCACCTGATCCATCAGCTGCTCGTGCCGGCCGGCTGGCTGCTGTCGCAGGCCGCGCGGATTCCGCTGCGCGTGCCGTCGCGGAAGGGCGCGCGCTCGCGCGGCGCATCGTCGCGCCGCGCATCGCGCCTCGGCGACATCGTGTGGGGCGCGTTCGTGATCCTGCTGACGGCGTACGTCGCGTGGCGCGTCGTCAGCTTCGTCGCGACCGGCGTGACGATGGGCGAGGTCGGCCACGTGCTCGTGCTCGGGCTCATCACGCTGCTGCGCGTGCTGGTGCTGATCGCGATCGCGTCGCTGGTCTGGGTGCCGCTCGGCGTGCTGATCGGGCTGCGTCCGAAGCTGGCCGAGAAGATCCAGCCGCTCGCGCAGTTCCTCGCCGCGTTCCCGGCCAACCTGCTGTTTCCGGTGTTCGTCATCGTGATCGTCCACTTCCACCTGAACGCGGACATCTGGCTGTCGCCGCTGATCGTGCTCGGCACGCAGTGGTACATCCTGTTCAACGTGATCGCGGGCGCGATGTCCTATCCGAACGACTACAAGGAAGCGACGAAGAATTTCCGCATCCGCGGCTGGCAGTGGTGGCGGCAGGCGATCCTGCCCGGCATCTTCCCGTACTACGTGACCGGTGCGATCACCGCGTCGGGCGGCGCATGGAACGCGAGCATCGTGTCCGAGTTCGTGCAGTGGGGCGACACGAAGGTCATTGCGCACGGCCTTGGCGCGTACATCGCGCAGACCACCGCCGCCGGCGATTTCCCGAAGATCATCCTGGGCATCGCCGTGATGTCCCTGTTCGTCACCCTGTTCAACCGTCTGCTGTGGCGTCCGATGTACGCCTACGCGGAATCCCGGCTCCGTCTCGATTGAGAGTAAGCGCGATGCAACCAAATTCGACCGTTATCAACGCACCCGCCAAGACGTCCCAGCCGCTGCAGCCGCCGCGCCTCGGCGAGGAAATCCTGCGCGTCGAGCACGTCAACCGCGGCTTCAACAAGACGCAGGGCGAATTGCTCGTGCTCGACGATGCGAACCTGTCGCTGCGCGAAGGCGAGATCGTCGGGCTGCTCGGCCGTTCCGGCTCGGGCAAGTCGACGCTGCTGCGCATCATCGCCGGCCTGATCGAACCGACCGGCGGCGAGGTGACCTACCTCGGCAAGCCGCTGACCGGCCCGGCCGAAGGCGTCGCGATGGTGTTCCAGACCTTCGCGCTGTTCCCGTGGCTCACCGTGCTGCAGAACGTGGAAGCCGGCCTCGAGGCGCTCGGCGTCGGCGCGCGCGAGCGGCGCGAGCGCGCGCTGGCCGCGATCGACCTGATCGGTCTGGACGGCTTCGAGAACGCGTACCCGCGCGAGCTGTCGGGCGGCATGCGCCAGCGCGTCGGTTTTGCGCGCGCGCTCGTGGTCGATCCGACGATCCTGCTGATGGACGAGCCGTTCTCGGCGCTCGACGTGCTGACGGCCGAAACGCTGCGTACCGACCTGCTCGATCTGTGGACGCAGGGCCGCATGCCGATCAAGTCGGTGCTGATCGTCACGCACAACATCGAGGAAGCCGTGTTCATGTGCGACCGGATCCTCGTGCTGTCGTCGAACCCGGGCCGCGTGATCGCCGAGATCAAGGTGCCGTTCAAGCATCCGCGCAACCGGCTCGATACCGATTTCCGCAAGCTGGTCGACGACATCTACGCGAAGATGACGGCGCGCCAGACCGGCGAGGCGACGAAGAAGGGGCTCGAACTCGGCAGCTGGATGCCGCGCGTGTCGACCAACCTGATGGCCGGCCTGATCGAGACGCTCGCGATGGCGCCGTACCACGGCCGCGCGGACATGCCGGAAATCGCGCGTACGCTGCATCTGGAAGTCGACGAACTGTTCCCGATCGCCGAAGTGCTGCAGCACCTCGGTTTCGCGGACGTGCGCGAAGGTGACGTGTTCCTGACGCCGCCCGCACGCGTGTTCGCGGAATTCGGCACGCAGGAGCGCAAGCTGATGTTTGCGGATCACCTGCTGAAGCACGTGCCGCTGGCGGCCCGGATCAGGAAGGTGCTGAACGAGCGCCCGGGCCATCGCGCGCCGCGCGTGCGCTTCGAGCAGGAACTGGAGGATTTCCTGTCGGACGAAGCAGCCGAGGAAACGCTCGACGCGGTGATCGACTGGGGCCGTTACGGCGAAGTCTTTTCGTACAACGACAAGACGGAGGTGTTCAGTCTCGAGGATGTCGAGAGCTGAGGGCCGGGCCCGGATGGCGAGCGATCGTCATTCGGGCAAATCCCGCTGATTCGTATCCTGCTCGATCCCCCCGGTACTGAGCCGCTCGATCTTCTCCATCCGCTGCCGCGCGAGTTCCGGCAGCCGGTTCGTCACGCCGATCACCAGCGCTTCGGCGAGCGCCAGCGCCGGCACGTTGGTCTGCAGCATCGCGAACGGGCGCCCCTGGATCCGCAGCACGATTTCCGCGAATTCGCCGATCGGCGAGCGCCATTCGTCGGTGATCAGCAGGATGCGCGTGCCGAGCCGGTGCGCGGCCTGCGCGAAGCGGATGCTGTCCTTCTGGTAACGGCGGAAATCGAAGATCACGAGCACGTCGTCGCGCCCCATGTCGACCAGTGCGGCCGACGCGAGATTCACGTTCGGCTCGACATGGTGGACATGCGGCCGCGCGTAGGCCAGCGTGAACGAAAACAGCGACGCGAGCGGCGCCGTATAGCGCCCGCCGCCGCAGAAGACGCGCACGCCCGGATCGGCCAGCACCGCCACCGCGGCGTCGAATGCCGCCGCGTCGAGCTTGTCGATCGTGGCCGCGAGCGACCCGGACAGCCGCTCGAAAATCGCCGCATGACTGTCGCGCATGCCCGTTTCCGAGTGGAACGCGTCCATCCGCGCGAGCGGCGAATTCATGGCGGTGTCGATCTCGTCGTGCAGCGCCTGCTGGAACGACGAGTAGTTCGGAAAACCGATGCGGACGACGAAGCGGAATACGGTCGGGTCGCTGACTTCCGCCTGCTTGGCGAATTGCGCGATGGGCCCCAGCCCGAGACTGGGATAGCGATCCAGCAACGCCTGCGCGACTTTCTGTTCCGACGGCGTGAAGCTATCCATCTGGGATAGCAGCAACGCCCTGATGCTCGTCCCCATCGGGCACTCCGGCTCTCTTATCTGAATGACAAACGGCAGACCTGAGTCTGCAGGCGACTCCGCGCATGTTAGCCGATCGACGGACGGCGGGCCGCGACCGTCCCGATATGGGAGGGACGTCTCGCCTGTTCCGATGGCGCGTGCATGAGTGTAATGAAATAAACATGTGAAGGGATTTTTCTTGACGAATCACCGCCTTGGATTCAGTGATAACCCTAGGTTTTGGCCCAAAAAAACGAGTGCTATGATCGCGCCTCGCTGAAATGTATCGTTTATTACATGGTTGTCGAGCGACGCATGCCGGCCCGGTCCGGTTTATTTGTCTGGAGGATTCCGTCATGAGGCGGCTCGTAGTACTCACCCTGTTGTCGGCCGTGAGCGTGTGCGCGTTCGCCGCATCGGACCCGGCGGTCGAAGCGAAGAACGGCATGGTCGTGTCGTCGCAGCACTTCGCGTCGCAGATCGGCGTCGACATCCTGAAGGCGGGCGGCAACGCGGTGGACGCGGCGGTGGCGGTCGGCTATGCGCAGGCCGTGACGAATTCGTGCTGCGGCAACATCGGCGGCGGCGGTTTCATGACGCTCCACCTGGCCGACGGCCGCGACCGCTTCATCAATTTCCGCGAGACCGCGCCGGCCGCGGCGTCCGCGAACATGTATCTCGATGCGGCGGGCAACGTCATTCCGGAGCAGAGCCTGTACGGTTATCGCGCGGTCGGCGTGCCGGGCACGGTGGCCGGCCTCGATCTCGCGCAGCGCAAGTACGGGAAACTCACGCGCAAGCAGGTGATGGCGCCGGCGATCCGGCTCGCGCGCGACGGCTTCGTGCTGACGCGCGGCGATACGGACATTCTCGATACGACGGTCGAACGCTTCAGGAAGGACCCGGAAGCCGCGCGCATCTTCCTGCGCCCGGACGGCACGCCGCTGCAGCCGGGCGACCGCCTGGTGCAGAAGGACCTGGCCCGCACGCTCGAGCGCATCGCGGAGCAGGGGCCCGACGCGTTCTATCACGGCGAGATTCCGAAGATCGTCGAAGCGGCCGCCAGGCGCGGCGGCGGCGTGATCACGGCCGCCGACTTCGCGTCCTACCGCGCGCAGGACATGGCGCCTCTGACGTGCACGTATCGCGGCTACGAGTTCGTGTCGGCGCCGCCGCCGAGCTCGGGCGGCGTGACGATGTGCGAGACGCTGAACATCCTCGAAGGGTATGACCTGCGCAAGCTCGGCTATCACTCGGCCGCTGCGGTCCATTACATGACCGAAGCGATGCGCCATGCATACGAAGACCGCAACACGCTGCTCGGCGATCCGAACTTCATCGACAACCCGGTCGCGAAGCTGACGAGCAAGGAATACGCGGCGCAGATCCGCAAGAGCATCCATGCCGACACGGCCACGCCGTCGGTCGACGTGCAGCCCGGTGTCGGCGTCCACGAGAAGCCGGAAACGACGCATTACTCGATCGTCGACCACGACGGCAACGCGGTGTCGACGACCTATACGGTCAACGGCCGTTTCGGCGCCGTGGTCATCGCGCCGGGCACGGGCTTCTTCCTGAACGACGAGATGGACGACTTCACGGTGAAGGTCGGCGCGCAGAACCTGTTCGGCCTCGTGCAGGGCACGCGCAACTCGATCGCGCCGGGCAAGCGTCCGCTGTCGTCGATGGCGCCGACCATCGTCAAGAAGGACGGCAAGGTGTTCATGGTGGTCGGGTCGCCGGGCGGCTCGCGCATCATCACGATCACGCTGCAGACCGTGCTGAACGTGATCGACTACGGGATGACGCCGCAGGACGCGGTCGCGGCGCCGCGCATCCATCACCAGTGGCTGCCGGACGAGGTCTATTACGAAACCTACGGCCTGTCGCCCGATACGCTCGCGATCCTGCGCAACATGGGCTACAAGATGGTCGAGCAGACGCCCTGGGGGGCCGCCGAGCTGATCCTGGTCGGCCTGCCGGGCACCGAAGCGGCGAGCCGCCAGAGTTCCGGGAACGATTCGTCGGTGTCCGGCAACGTGCGGCCCGGTTTCATCTACGGCTACAACGATCCGCGCCGTCCGGCTGGTTCGGCGATCGGTTACTGAGCCGGTCGCATCCCGCTGAACTGCCGCCGCCGGTGTTCGCTTTCTCGCGAATGCCGTCGCGGCGGCGGCAGGTCCGTTCGCGGACACTCGCAAGCCCGACCGGCTTGCCACGCGCGCCCCGCGGCACGGCACGGCTCGCGCGCGGTTTTATCCGTCAACCCCTTTACCGTGCACGGACTCCGTCATGAACAAACGAATGTCAGCGGCAGGCTGGATCCTGCTCGCGATGGCGGCCGGCATCTTCATCGGCTACCTGATCTACACGCAGCTTCCGGACAAGCAGTCGGCCGCGGAAATCGCCGGCTACATCTCGCTCGTGTCCGACGTGTTCCTGCGGCTGATCAAGATGGTGATCGGCCCGCTGGTGTTCTCGACCCTCGTCGTCGGCATCGCGCACATGGGCGACGCGTCGTCGGTCGGGCGCGTGTTCGTGAAGGCGTTCGGCTGGTTCGTCACCGCGTCGCTGGTCTCGCTGCTGCTGGGCCTGCTGATGGCGAACCTGCTGCGGCCCGGCGAGAACCTCGGGCTGCCGCTGCCGGATATCGGCGCGTCCGCGCACCTCGCGACGTCCAAGTTCACGCTGAAGGATTTCGTCGGCCACATGGTGCCGAAATCGATCGCCGAGGCGATGGCGAACAACGAGATCCTGCAGATCGTCGTGTTCTCGATGTTCTTCGGCGTCGCGCTGTCGGCGCTCGGCGAGCATGGCAAGATTCTCGTCGCCGCGATCGACCAGCTTGCGCACGTGATGCTGAAGATCACCGGCTACGTGATGAAGCTCGCGCCGCTCGCGGTGATGGCCGCGATGGCGTCGACCGTCGCGGTCAACGGGCTGTCGATCCTGCTGAAGTTCGCGGTGTTCATGGGCGACTTCTACATGAGCCTCATGCTGCTGTGGACGACGCTCGTCGCCGCCGGGCTGCTGTTCCTCGGCCGCCGGGTGTTCAGGCTGCTGGTGCTGATCAAGGAAGCGTTCATGCTGTCGTTCGCGACCGCGAGCTCGGAAGCCGCGTACCCGAAGATCCTCGATGCGCTCGACCGGTTCGGCGTGCGCCGCAAGATCTCGAGCTTCGTGATGCCGATGGGGTATTCGTTCAACCTCGACGGCTCGATGATGTACTGCACGTTCGCGTCGCTGTTCATCGCGCAGGCCTACAACATCCACCTGTCGCTCGGCACGCAGGTCACGATGCTGCTGGTCCTGATGCTGACGTCGAAAGGGATGGCCGGCGTGCCGCGCGCGTCGCTCGTCGTGATCGCGGCGACGCTGCACCAGTTCAACATCCCGGAAGCCGGGCTGCTGCTGATTCTTGGCGTCGACACGTTCCTCGACATGGGGCGCTCGGCCACGAACGCGGTCGGCAATTCGATTGCCAGCGCGGTGGTCGCGAAGTGGGAGGGCGAGCTGATGTCGGAGTCCGAAGCACTGGCGCATGCCGCGCATCTCGATGCCGAACTCGAGCGGCAGAACGGCGATCCGCGCACGCCGGCCGGCTCGGCGATCGGTTCCTGACCGGCCTCGGACGGCCCGACGGCCGCCGTCGGGCCGCGATCGGGGGAGGTTTCCCCGCTTCAGGGGCGGGCTGCCGTACCCGCCCCGACGGGAACGTGCTCGAGATACGACGTGTTGGCCAGGTCGTCCCGGATATAGCGTCCGCCGTCTTCGTACATGAAGATGTGCCAGTCGTAGTTTCCGCGCATCAGGTCGTGCCACATTCCGACGTAGTGCTCGAGCTGCCGCCATTCCTGTTCGCCGGCGGCGGCCGGCAGCACGTCGCTTTGCCGTAGCGCGTGCTGCTGACGCGTGAATTCCCGATAGGCGTCGTCCACCAGGCGCCGGCATTCGTCGATGGCGCGATCGAGCGGCCACCCGCGTTCCCGCTCCAGCACCATCACGAAGTTGTGGACTTCCCCCAGGTGCTTTTCGCGCTCGTACGAGAAGACGTCGTTGACGAGAAACACGGTGTCGAGACTGAGATCGCCCAGTTGGCGTACCGCCGGATGGGCAATCGTGCGCGGAGCGATTTCGTATCCGCAGGTCGCCTCCAGGTGATCGAGCAGCACGCGGGCGCCGACCGATTCGCGACGGGGTTCCCAGAAGGTATACAGGCTCGGGTACCGGCCGGCGGCATGCCAGTCCGCTTCCCTGAGCCAGCCGTTGAAGAACTGGCGCCAGTGTTCCTGCGTGCGGCGGCGCCAGTGTTCCGACATGTCGTGCGATGCGCGATGCCAGATGTCGAGAAAGGCGCGAATCAGCGGCGTGTCGCGCGCGACGGACCGGTCGTCCGGATCCCAGGTCAACGCAAAGTAAGGCGCGAGGAAATCGCGGACACGCTGCGGACTTTTCGCGACCAGCCCGCAGGTATCTTCGAGAAGGCCCATCAGCGTGACGAAGTCGGCTGCCAGCTGCACCGCGCGTTCGGGCAGGTTGGGCCAGGTCAGTGCCGCGAACGACGGGCCGCCGATCTGCAGTATGCATTTGGCGGCTTCGTCGTCGCTGGTCTGCAGGCCCATGCGTTTCAACCATGCGCCGTCGCCCGCGTCGAAGCGTCTCGGATCGTGGCGGGCATCGGACAGGCGGGGAAGGGCGAAATGCACGTTGGGCATGGAGCACACTCCAGGAGCGTCGAGCCGGGCGCGGATGCGTGTTCAGATACTAGTGAATCGTGCCCTGGATGCAAGCGCGTCGTTCAGGCAAGCGTGCCTGGCAGCATCATTGCATCGGCATTCGAAATATTCCCGTGCGCTGTTGCGACGATGCGGGCAAACACGGGCGGCCCGCACGTCACACGGCTTCCACCGTGTCGATGCACGCCGCGAGCACCATCGCGGCGGCGTTGCCCGGCGTCGAGCCGAGCAGTTGCGGCGCGTAGACGCTGTCGCCGATTTCGATCGCGCGCCCCGACAGCGCGCATACGCCGCGCTTGCGCGTCGTGAACAGCCGCCATTTCTGGTAGCCGTAATGCCCGGTGCACGCGTCGCGCCACGAAATCATCACGGTGTCGGCCGTGGGCCGCTCAAGCACGCTGATGGCCGGCTTGCTCGAGGCGTCCCACGACGGCAACCGGTCGCGCGTGACGGTGCGCCGCCGCGGGCCGCCCCACGAGACGGACGGCATGTCGAAACTGCCGATCGCGGCGACGGTCATGAGCCAGGGCGCTGCAGGGTTGTTCATGTCATGTCCCTCGAAACGTTACGTGGTGCCGCCACGCGCGGCATCACGACAGGCGGATGCGCGGCTGCACCCAGCCGTTGATCCGTTCGGCGATCCACAGCAGGGTCGCCTTGGAGAAACCGTGCAGCGCCTGCTGGTGCCGCCGGTAGAGCATCAGGTGGCTGAACTGCGCGAAACGCCCCTGGATGAAGCCGCCGCGAAAGAACCCGAACTGCCCGAGCGTGCCGAACGCGTCGTAGTCGCTGATCGATACGAGCGCGCCGAAATCGTGGAACGCGAACGGCGGCATCGGCGTGCCGTCGAGCCACGCGGGCAGGTGCTTCGCGAGATGTTCGGCCTGCTGCGTCGCGACCTGCGCGGTGGGCGGCAGCGGCCGCTCGTGGCCATCGGGCAACAGGCTCGCGCAATCGCCGATCGCGAACACGCGTTCGTCGCCCGTGGCCTGCAGCGTCGGGCCGACGACGACCTGGTTCGCGCGGTTCGTGTCGAGCCCGCCGAGCGCCTGCATGAAATCCGGCGCCTTCACGCCGGCTGCCCAGACCATCAGGTCCGCTTCGGCGAACGAACCGTCGCCGTAGTGGAATCCGTTCGCATCGGCCGACGTGACGCGCGTCGACGTCAGCACGTGAAAACCGATCTGTTCGAGCCGCCGCTGGGCGGACGCGGAAATCCGCGGCGGAAACGCGTTCAGGATGCGCGGGCCGCTTTCGAGCAGCGTGAGCTGCAGCCGCTCGCGCACGGTCTCGTCGCCATAGGCCTGCGCGACCTCCAGCAGGCGGCTCAGCTCCGCCGCGAGTTCGACGCCCGTCGCGCCCGCGCCGACGATCGCGACGCGAAACGGTTCGTCGCGCGCGATGCTGCGGAACACGCGCATCCGCAACGCTTCGTTGAAGGTCTCGGCCTGCTGCTGGCTGTCGATGAAGTAGCAGTGCTCGCGCACGCCCGGCACGCCGAAATCGTTGGCCTGGCTGCCGAGCGCGAGGATCAGCACGTCGTATTCGAGTTCACGCGCCTCGATCACCACCGCGCCGTCCTGCGAGCGGATCTCGCCAAGCTGCACGCGGCGGCGCGCACGATCGAGCCCCTTCAGTTCGCCGGGCTGGTACGTGTAGCCGTGGTCGCGGGCATGGGCGAGGAAGATCACCTGCTGCTGCTGGACGTCGCGCGTGCCGGCCGCGATCGTGTGCAGCATCGGCTTCCAGATGTGCGTCGGACTGCGGTCGACGACGGTGACCTGCGCCCGCCCGGACCGGCCGAGACGCTCGCCCAGGCGGGTCGCAAGCTGCAGCCCGGCGATCCCGCCGCCGACGATGACGATGCGTGTAGGGGTTGTCATGGATAAATCATCACGTGATGAATAAGGTATGATCCTAGCGCTTCCCGGCTCCGCATGTCAACGGAGTCGGGCGGGCAGCCTCGTTACGGGACGTGAAACCGGGGCCCGAACATAGGCATTCGAACCAATCAAGGGGAGCAGGAAAACGTGGCTGAAGTCACTGAGCGCGCGCCGTCGAAGCGGCGTACGCGCGGGCGGCCGCTGGCGGATGCGTCCGTCGGTCCGGACGTGATATTGCGGGCCGCGCGCCGCACCTTCGCGAAGCGCGGCTACGACGCGACGAGCGTGCGCGAGGTCGCGCGCGAACTGGGCATCGACGCGGCGCTGATCGCCCATCATTTCGGCGCGAAGGAAACGTTGTGGCTGGCCGTGGTCGAGCAGATCGTCGAGCTAGCCGAGCCGTTGTTCGATGCGCTGCGCGCGCTGCGCGCGTCGTCGCTGCCGCATCGCGACCGCGTGCGGCGCGCGCTCGAGCTGTGCGTCGATCACGAGTTCGCGGAGCCGGATATCGGCATGTTCTTCTCGACCGCGGCGACCGAGGAGGGCGCGCGGCTCGACCGGCTGCAGGAGCGGCTCGTGCGCCCGTATCACGATGCGATGTTTCCACTGCTGGCGGAGGCGGTCGAGGCGGGCACGATCCGCCCGGTCGATCCGAACATGCTGTTCTTCATGATCGCGAGCGCGATCGGCATGACGGTGTCGTACAGCCACATGATGCTGGAGTTCACGTCGCTGCCGACGCGGCCGGAGGCGTTCCGGCAGGCCGTGCTCGACGTCGTGTTCGGCGTCGTCGGCGACTGACGGCCGCCGCGCGCGCAATGCGCGCGGTCACGTCGCGGCAACCAGCCCCAGTTCACCGACCGCGTTGCGCGCGGTCTCGCGCAGCGCATCGACGAGCGGCGACGGCGTGCGGTAGGCGATCGCCAGCTCGTACGCCAGCGGGCTGCCCGCCTCCTTCAGTTCGCAGAACGCTATGCCTGGCGGCTGCATCGGCACGAACAGGCGCGGCATCAGCGCGACGCCGATGCCGCCCGCGACGAGCCCGGCCGTCGTCTGCATCTGGCGCGGCTGCTGGACCACGCGCGGCGCGAAACCGGCCTGCGCGCAGGCGGTGACGATCAGCGCATGCATGCCGGGCCCATGGTGCGCGGCGAACATGACCCACGGTTCGTCCGCCAGCTCGGCGAGCGCGATGCGCTTGCGGCGCGCGAGCCGGTGGCCGTCGGGCACCGCGGCCACCATCCGGTCGCGCAGCAGCGGCTCGACGCGCACGTCGCCGGCCTCGGCCACCGGCAGCACGACGAGGCCGACGTCCGTGCGGTCCTGGCGCAGCGCGAGCACCTGCTCGGCGGTCGTGCCTTCTTCCAGCTGGAAATCGACGTCCGGATGCCGCTCCTGGAAGGCGCGCAGGATCAGCGGCAGCAGTGCGTTGACCGTGCTGTCGACGAAGCGCAGCCGCAGCGTCCCGCCGAGACCCGCGCCCGTGCGGCGGGCCACGGCCACCGCGCGCTCGGCCTGCTCGAGCGCACGCCGCGCCTCGAGCAGGAACGCGTCACCGGCCGGCGTGAGCCGCGAGCCACGGTTGTCGCGTTCGAGCAGGGCGACACCCAGGGCGTCCTCGAGCTTGCGGATCGCCGCGCTGAGCGGCGGCTGCGCCATGTGCAGCCGCTCGGCTGCACGCCGGAAGCTCAGCGTCTCGGCGACCGCGACGAATTGCCTGAACTGGCGCAGATCGATCATGCGATACCGTCCGTGTATCAGTAGGTCATCAAATTCGTATTTTACCTATCACCCTGCGCTGCCCAGAATGTCCCTGTCAACCCACGTCGACAGTCAGGAGGGCAGGTCATGACGGGCAGCGAACAGCAACGTACGGCGATCGTCACGGGCGGATCGAGCGGGATCGGCTTTTGCGGGTTCGGGTCGTTCGTGTTCCTGGGCCAGCAGCTGGCCGGCGACGAAGGCGCGCTGACCGCATCGGTCATGATGGCGACCCAGCCGATGATGGGGCTGCTGCTCAACGCGCTG
>NZ_JAAGPK010000316.1:0-3862 GCF_017104685.1 Burkholderia sp. Tr-20355
TTGCCTGATGACCATAGCGAGTCGGTCCCACCCCTTCCCATCCCGAACAGGACCGTGAAACGACTCTACGCCGATGATAGTGCGGATTCCCGTGTGAAAGTAGGTAATCGTCAGGCTCCCTAAGCCAAGAACCCCCGCCCGAAAGGCGGGGGTTTTTGCATTTCGGCGGCGAAAATGCGCGTCGGCGCAGAAAACTCATCGCGTCCCGTCACTGCTCGCCAGATCCACCGCTATCCAGCTGCCAGCCCCCGATCGCGGAACGAAACCGCGTGATTTGATACGATCGACATGTCGTCAACGATTGCAACGATTGCATTCGTCGACGTTCACGGTCGAAACCGGGGGCTTGATGGAGAGGGCAGGGAATGAATATCGGCGATGCGTCACGCGAATCCGGAGTCAGCGCAAAGATGATCCGGTACTACGAACAGGTTGGCCTCCTTGCACCGAGCAAGCGTACCGACGCCGGCTACCGGATTTACGGTGCGGACGAAATCCATATCCTGCGATTCATCCGTCAGGCCCGGCGGCTTGGCTTTCTCGTCGAGGACATCCGCAAACTGCTGATGCTCTGGCAGGATCGCTCCCGTGCGAGTGCCGAAGTGAAGTCGATTGCCCTTGAGCACGTGGCCGAGCTCGACAAACGTATCGCGGAGCTGAGCGACATGCGCAACACGCTGGCCGATCTGGCCGCGCACTGCCATGGTGACGGTCGGCCGGAATGCCCGATTTTGGCGCGCCTTGCCGACCCGGTCGGTGAACCAAATTAGTGCGCGCACTCGAGTCGCAAAACGCGCCCGAATTCAATATCTATAAAAATCAACGGGTTATGTTTGTTTTGCGATCAGCCATTCCGATTTGGAATGGCCTCCATGCAAGTATTTCACTGGCATCTTGGTGCGGCATCGCTATAATTCGGGATAACCCTATACGGGAAATCCCTGAATCTCGATTCACCAGGGGTCCCTCTTCCTTGGAGAATGTCATGATCGCCTACATCGTCGAAAAGCTGAGCAACTGGTTCGAATCCGCAGAACGTGAACGCCGTGAGGCTTACCTCGCCACGTCGTCGGACATCGTCCAGCTCGAGAGCCGTATCCGCTCGCTCGAAACCAACGGCTACTCGCTGTAATCGGAGTTACCGTCAGGTGCCGTGTGGCACCGAACGATTAGCAAGCCCCGTATTGACGGGGCTTTGTTTTTTTGTGCACCGGATCTGGCGAAATCGTCAGTGCAGCGCTATGGTATGGGCCTGCTTTTCATCCTGAAGGACACGATCATGCGTTTGCGTCTCGATGTGCGTCGCAGTGCTCGCGCGCGTCTCGTTCTGGGCGCGGCGGTGCTTGTCCATGGCCTTGCAGCCAGTGCCGCAACGTCGTCCAAACCGCTGGTTCTCGATACGCAACGCGGTATCCAGGACGGCAAGGGCGGATTGGTCTTGCAGACAGCACCGCTGTCTGCGGAGCCGATCGTCGAGCCGGCGGGCATGCGCGCCCCGGCCGGGCAGGCGCCGAACACGTCGGTTCCGCTGTTCGTCGCGCCTTATATCAACGTTCCCGCGTGGGGCGGGCAGCCAGTCAATCAGCCGCGGCTCGCGCCGAGGCCGCAGCCGTAACGGCCGGTCGCCGGATCAGTTGCCGCGGTGCTCGATCTGACAGCGGGCGCCGCTATCCTGTCCCAGCTTCTCGACCAGATAGGGCAGGGTTTCTTTCATGCTCTGCGCGAGCGTGTACGGCGGATTCAGGATGAACATCCCGCTGCCGTAGAGGCCCAGGCCGTCCGTCGGCGGATTCGATACCGTCAGCGTCAGGTGCAACCAGTTGTTCGGCTGCAGGCGCTTCAACTGCTCGGGAAAGCGCTGCGACTCCAGCCGCGTGACCTGCGGGTACCAGATCGCATAGCAGCCCGTCGCGAATCGCTTCAGGCATTCCGTCACGCAACTCACCGTGCGCGCGTAGTCCTTCTTGTCCTCGTAGGACGGGTCGATCAGCACGAGTGCGCGTCGCGGCGGCGGCGGCAGCAGCGCCTTGATCCCTTCAAAGCCGTCGCCGGCGAAGATCATCGCGCGTCGCCCCGCGTCGCGGAAATTGTGGCGCAGCACGTCGATTTCGGTCGTGTGCATTTCGAACAGGCGCATGCGGTCCTGTTCGCGCATCGATCGCCAGGCGATGTACGGCGAACCGGGATAGAAGCGCAGTTCGCCATCGTCGTTCAGCGCGCGGACTTCGTCGACATACTCGCCCAGCGCTTCCGGCAGGTTCTTTTCGTCCCACAGCCGGCCGATGCCGGTGTCGAATTCCGACGTTTTTGCCGCATAGCCGTCGCGCAACGAGTACACGCCGGCACCCGCATGTGTGTCGATGTACCAGTACGACTTGTCCTTCTTGTTCAGGTAGCGCAGCAGCTGGACGACGACGGCGTGCTTGAGCACGTCCGCGTGGTTGCCTGCGTGAAAACCGTGACGATAACTGAGCATGGCGGGCTGCCTGAAACGAAAGGTGAATCGATGAAAGCGGTCGATCGCGCGCGGCCGTCGGGCCGGGCGCCGATGCGGCCGCGTATTGTACGCGAGTGGCCGTGCATCGCCTTATTCATATGCGTCGCCGACCACCTCCTCGATGCGTTGCTTCACGTCCGGCGTCAGCTTCGCCGCAACGTCGAGCGCGCGCATGTTGTCGCCGATCTGCTCGATCCGCGACGCGCCCGTGATCACCGAACTGACGTGCGGATTCGCGAGTGCCCACGCGATCGCGAGCTGGCCCGTGCTGCAGCCGAGCTCGGCCGCGATTCCGCCGAGCCGCTCGACGATATCGTTGGCCGCCTGATCGGTCAGGCGGTCACGCATCCAGTCGTAACCCTGCAACTGCGCGCGGCTGCCGGGCGGCACGCCGTTGCGATACTTGCCGGTGAGCAGGCCCGACGCCAGCGGGCTCCAGGTCGTGAGGCCGAGACCGTAATCCTCGTAGAGCCGCGCATATTCGTGCTCGACCCGCGTGCGGTGGAACAGGTTGTACTGCGGCTGTTCGACGACGGGCTTGCGCAGGTGATGCCGTTCGGCGATCTCGCATGCGGCACGGATTTCGTCGGCGCTCCATTCCGACGTGCCCCAGTACAGCGCCTTGCCGCGCGCGATCATGTCGCTCATTGCCCAGACGGTTTCCTCGATCGGCGTGTTCGGATCGGGGCGATGGCAATAGACGAGATCGACATAGTCGAGCTGGAGCCGGCGCAGCGAGCCGTCGATGGCGTTCAACAGGTATTTCCGGTTCAGCGTGTGATACTGGTTCGGCGCCTCGGCGAGCCCCCAGAAGAACTTCGTCGACACGATGTAGCTGACGCGCGGCCAGTCGAGCGACTTGAGCGCGTGGCCCATGATCTCCTCGGATTTGCCGCCGGCGTAGACCTCGGCGTTGTCGAAGAAATTGACGCCCGCGTCGCGTGCCGCGGCGAGGCATTCGCGCGCGACCCGCTGGTCGACCTGGTTGCCGTACGTGACCCAGGAGCCGAGCGAAAGCGCGCTGATCTGCAGGCCGGAGCGGCCTAGCCGTCGATAGTGCATGTGAATCTCCCGCGTGACGGAACCGACCTTAAGCTTAGACGTTTTGCGCGCGAACGGCGGGGCCGATCGTGCACAATGACGGCTGGCCCGCCGCGTCGCACCGGCGACGAATGCCGAAGGGGCGGGCGCGCACTTTTTCGATCCGATAACGGGAGGAGACGGACATGGCAGCAGATCTGAATGGCAAGACCGCAGTCGTCACGGGCGCCGCGAGCGGCATCGGCAAGGAAATCGCCCTCGAGCTCGCCAAGGCGGGCGCGGCCGTCGCGATCGCCGACCTGAACCAGGACGGCGCGAACGCGG
>NZ_JAAGPK010000317.1:0-3463 GCF_017104685.1 Burkholderia sp. Tr-20355
TGTGTCGAGCCAGGTCGCGTCGGCGACCGCGAGCAGCGGCGCGGCATCGACGATCACGAGGTCGTAGCGCTCGCGCAGCGACGCGAGCCGCGCGCCGGTGCCGGCGTGCTGCAGCAGCGCGATCGGCGCGGCCGGCAGTTCGCCGGTCGGCAGGAAGTCGAGGTTCGGCGCGACGCCGCGGCGGACGACGTCGTCCGCGCGGGCGCGACCGTCGAGCAGTTCCGCGAAACCGGCGCCGCGTTCGAGGCCGAAGTACTGATGCAGATAGCCCTTGCGCAGGTCGCCGTCGATCAGCAGCACGCGCTGGCCGTTCGCCGCATGCACGGCTGCGAGGTTGACCGACACGAACGACTTGCCGGTGCCGGGCGCGGGGCCGGTGACCAGCACGAGCGGATGCGGGACGTCGGCCAGCGAGAAGTGCAGCGCGGTCTGCAGGCTGCGGAGCCCTTCGATCGCGGGTTCGTCCGGATCGTCGTAGGCCAGCACGTGCAACCCCGCGTCGCGCCGTTCGACCGCGCGGATCAGGCGGCGCTGGCGCGCGGCGGCGGGCAGTACCGCGCGCACCGGCAGCGACGTGTGGCGTTCGATCTCGTCGACGGCCGTGAGGCCGCCGTACAGGAACTCGCGCGCGAACGCGGCGAGCATGCCGAGCGCGAGGCCGGCCAGCGCGGCCGCCGCGATCACGACCGGCCGGTTCGGCCGGACGGGATCGGCCGGTGCGACGGCCGCGTCGACCACGCGGACGCTGGCCGTGCGGCCGGCCTGCACGAGTTCGAGCTGCTGGATGTTGTTCAGCAGCGCGGTGTACAGGTCGGTGTTGACCTTCACGTCGAGCTGCGCGCGCACTTCCTCGGCCTGCTGCGCGGGCAGGTGTGCGATGCGGCTGTCGAGCGCGCCTTGCTGGCGCCTGAGCGTCGCGAGCTGCGCGTCGAGCGCGGCCATGTCGGGGTGGGTGGGCAGGAAGCGGCGCGAAAGTTCGTCGCGCTTCTGCCGCAGTTCGAGCGCGCGCGTCTGCAGGTCCGCGCCTTGCTGGAGCGCAAGCTTGCCTTCCTCGGCGAGATCGACCGAGCCGGTGCGGCTGCGCAGCGACGCGTAATGCGTTTCCGCCCGTTCGAGCTGCTGCTTCACGATCGGCAACTGTCCGTTCAGGAACGTCAGCGACTGCGCCGCTTCGGCGGAACGGCGCGCGATATTCTGCTCGACGTAGCGGTTCGCCACCGCGTTCAGCGTCGCGCTGAGGTCGGCCGGGTCGTCGCCGCGCAGCGACGCGACCAGCACGCCCGACTGCTTGACCTTCTCCTGCACGTCGAGCGCGGTGCGCAGCGTGTCGATCGTTTCCGCGCGCGAATGCCGGACCAGCCTGAAGCGGGTGCCGGGCAGCGCGTCGAAACCGGTGATCTCGATCTGCAGCGGGCCGTAGCGCGTCGCGAAGGTTTCCGCGCGGCCGACGCGGCCGACGGCGTCGGCCGTCAGGTCGGCGCCCGTCAGCCGGTAGCGCGTGGCGTCGAGCCGCACGACGTGGAACGTGTCGCCTTCGGCGCGCGTCGGCACGTCGAAGCGCGCGACGTCCACGCGCTCCTGGCCCCATGCATAGCCGCCGAAGCCGAGCAGGCCGGGCGACACCGCGCCGTCGTTGAAACGCGCGACGAACGCGCCGATCACGGGCACGCGCGACGGTTTCGCGACGATGTAGGCGCGCAGGTCTTCCACCGCGCGCGTGACGACGAGCCGCGACGACAGGATCTGCGCTTCGGCCGACGCGGGCGAGCCGACGTTGAAGAACGACGCGGCGTCGCCGAGCAGGTTCTTCGATGCGGCGTCGCTCGCATCGTCGGCCTGGATCATCAGGTCGGCTTGATAGGTGGGCGGCGCGATGAACGCATAGAGCGCGCCGGCGGCGACGCAGGCCGCGACGATCGACGCGACGGTCCAGCGCGCATGGCGCAGGACGTCGAGCACGCGGACCAGGTCGATCTCGCGTTCGGAGGAAGAGGGCGTGTTCATGACCGGGAGACGGAAACGGGGTGGGCCGGCCAGCGCGCGGCGAGGCGCGGCAGCCAGCCGGCAACGGCGAGATCGATCAGCGCCGCGCAACGGATGAAATCCGCGCGCGTGCCGCGATACGGATCGGGGATGTCGAGGCCGGGACGCGCGTCGTCCGACGCACGCGCGTATTCGCCGAGCCGGAACACGCGCCCGCGCAGGAACGGGTGGCGCGCCTCGAGCACGCGGCGTTGGCCGTCGTCCATCGCGAGAATCAGGTCGGCGCGTGTGCACAGCGCGGTCGTCACGGGGCGGGCGGCGTGGGTGTCGAGCGTCAGGCCGCGCGCTTCGGCCATGTCACACGCGAGCGGGTCGGCCGGGCGGCGCGGCGGCGGTGCGAGGCCGGCGGATTCCACGTCGGCCTGCGGCAACCGCGCCGCGAGCAGCGCGGCCGCGAGCGGGCTGCGGCAGAGGTTGCCTTCGCATACGACGAGCAGGAACGGGCGCGCGCTCATTTCGCGGCGATCCCGGCGGCGACGCCCGTGTTGACGCTCGGCAGCAGCAGGCTCAGCACGCGGCTGAAGCGGACGAGCCCGTTGCCGTCGACGTAGACGATGTCCTTCGGCTCCAGTTCGAACTGGTTCGCAAGCACCATCGCGACCGGCGAGCGCGCGTCGAGATGGAAGATCGTCGGCGCGCGGCTGTGCGCGCCGCGGATCACGAACATCTGCGCGGCGTCGGCCGTGTTCGAGTTGACGCTGCCGGCCTGCAGCAGCGCGTCGCTGAGCGTCAGGCGGCCGTTGCGCTTCGGCAGCGCGAGCATGGGCCGGTTCACTTCGCCCATCACGTAGACGCCGTTGTCGTCGCGCGCATTGACGCGCAGCAGGTCGCCGTCGCGCAGCATGATGCCGGACGGATCGGTGCGCCGTTCGAGCAGGCCGGTCAGGCTGATGCGAACCGGTATGCCACCGCGTACGATCGTCACGTCGCTCTGGTCGGCGGCGGGCGTGAAGCCGCCCGCGCGGGCGATCGCGCTGGCGAGCGTCATCGGCACGTCGTTGACGGGCTGCGCACCGGGCGTGTGGACTTCGCCGTCGATGTAGACCTGCTGCGAACGGAACGACGCGACGCGCAGCGTCACCTGCGGATCGCGGTAGACCGACGCCAGGGCGCGCCGCACGCTCGCCTGTGCCTCGGCGGCCGTCGAACCGGCCACCTTCAGCGTGCCCGCATACGGAAACGTCAGGTTACCGCGATCGTCGACGACGAAACCCTCGACGGGATCGGCGGCGCGAGACGGCGTCTGCGGCATGCCGCCCTGCGCGGCCGCGAGTTCCGGATGATCCCAGACGGTGATCTGCAGCACGTCGCCCGGGCCGATCCGGTAGGCCGGTGCGCGCGCGCCGGCGAGCGCCGCCAGCGACGCGGCCGCCGCTTCGTGCGCCGCATGCTGGCGCGCGATCAGCGCCGGGTCGATCGT
>NZ_JAAGPK010000318.1:0-3446 GCF_017104685.1 Burkholderia sp. Tr-20355
TCCGCGGCGGTTGCCGCGGCGCGGCCCGCGCACGTGCCGCGCGAGCGGCTGTTCTCGGAGCTTGTCGATATCTACGCGCAGGCGATGGAATATCCGGCCGAGGTGTTCTCCGAATCGATCGAGCTCGAAGCCGAACTCGGTATCGACTCGGTCAAGCAGACCGAGATCATCCAGCGCATCACGGCGCGCTATGCGTTGCCGCCGCTGCCCGCGAATTTCCGCAGCGGCGACTTCAAGGCGATGGGGCAGATCGTCGATTTCGTCTACGAAAACCAGGGAAAGGCGCTCGCCTGACGGCCGCGCGCCGAAACGTTGGTCGGCAGGGGGGGCCCTGCCCGTAATCACAAGTTCTCGATAGGTAGGCGATCCATGTCGAATACCAGCATGCGCGGCAAGCTCGTTCTCGTGACGGGCGGTGCGAAAAACGTGGGCAAGGCGATCTGCAGGCGTTTCGCCGAGCAGGGCGCGCACGTGATCCTGAATTTCTTCCATTCGCTCGACGCGTCGAAGGAGACGGCCGAGGAACTGCGCGCGCTCGGCGCGACCGTCGACGTGATCCGAGCGTCGGTCGCGCAGCAGGCGCAGGTCGACCGGATGTTCGACGAGATCGAACGGCGCTACGGCCGCCTCGACGTGCTCGTCAACAATGCGGCGTCCGGCGCGCTGCTCGGCGTCGACGAGATCGGCGCCGAGCATTTCGATCGCGCGCTCGACACCAACCTGAAAGGCGCGTTCTGGTGCGCGCGCCGTGCCGCGGCGCTGATGGCGCGCTCGGGCGGCGGCGCGATCGTCAACGTGTCGTCGGTGGGCGCGACGCTCGTGCCCGCGAACTATCTCGTCGTCGGCACCGCGAAGGCGGCACTCGAATCGCTGACGCGCTATCTCGCGGTCGAGTACGCGGGGCGCCAGATCCGGGTGAACGGCGCATCGTCGACGCTGATCGACGGCGACGTCGCCGCGCAGTTTCCGGACCCGGAGAACACGAAGCGATCGAGCATCGCGGCGACCCCGCTGAAGCGGCTCGCGCGCGCGGAGGATCTTGCCGATCTCGTCGTGTTTCTCGCGTCGGATGCCGCGCGCTGGATTACCGGACAGGTGGTCGTCGCGGATGGCGGGTTGTCGCTGTGCAGCGAGGGATTGTCGCCGCGCGCGGACTGGGCGACCGCCGGGCAGGATGCGGCCGCTGCCGTCGCGCAACCGGCTGCCCGTACGGCCGCCGCTGCCGACGACGCACCGGACAGCGACGACATCGCCGTGGTCGGCATGGGTCTCGCATTGCCCGGCGCAAGCGATCCGGACGCATTCTGGCGCGCGCTACTGGACGGCCCCGAGCTGTTCGGCAACGTGCCCCCGGATCGGTGGGACTACCGCTCGTTCTACTCGCCGGATACGTCGGCGGAAGACAAGAGCTACCAGTCGCGCTCGGTCTTCATCGAACAGTTCGAGCCGTGCTCGACGGTGCGCGCCGAGCTCGACGCCGGCACCGCGCCGCGCGAACTCACGACGCTGTGGCTGCGCCACGCACTGTGCCAGGCGCTCGACGACGTGACGCTGCGCGACGCCGATCGTGTCGCGTTTCTGGTCGGCTACACGGCGGACGGCAGCCAGCATCTCGAGGAAGGCATGGTGCTGGCCGCCGCGCGCGAGCGCCTGAACGCGGTGCTGGCCGACGCCGGCGTCGACGCGGCCGAGCGCGCGCGCCGCGTGGCCGCGATCGATGCGGTGCTGAGCGCGCGCTATGCGCGCGGCGCGGGCGATCTAGCGTCGTTCTTCCCGCACCGTGTCGGCCTGAACGCGATGAAGGGCGTGCTGCCGGACGATGCGGAATACATGATGGTCGACACCGCGTGTTCGTCGTCGCTGTATTCGATCGATCTCGGGATCAAGGCGCTGCTGCTCGGCAAGCAGGACGTGGTCGCGTGCGGCGGTGCGTTCGCGCTCGCACCGCGCGGCTCGATCCTGTTTTCGAAGCTGCACGGGCTGTCGCGCAGCGGCGAGGTGCGGCCGCTCGATCGCAACTGCGACGGCGTGCTGTTCGCGGACGGCGCGGGCGTCGTGATCCTGAAGCGCCTGGCGCGGGCGCGCGCGGACGGCGACCGCATTCTCGGCGTGCTGAAGTCGTTCGGCTCGTCGTCGGACGGGAAGGGCAAGGCGATCTACGCGCCGAATTCGGCCGGCCAGCGCATCGCGATCGACCGCGCGTATGCGCGCACCGCGACGGTGCCCGCCGACGTCGACTGGGTCGTGGCGCATGCCACCGGCACGCCGGCCGGCGATCTCGCCGAATTCCAGAGCCTGCGCGACGCGATCCGGCGCGATCGCCCGGTGCAGGTGACCTCCAACAAGTCGCTGGTCGGCCATACGGGCTGGGCGGCCGGCGTCGTATCGGTGATCCAGGTGCTGCTCGGCTTGCGCCACGAGGTCATCCCGCCCCAGCATCGCTTCAGCGAACCGCCGCCGGAATTCGAACTCGGCGGCACGAGCCTGCGGATCCCGGTGGCGCCGGTGGCGTGGCCGGTCCGGCGCGATTCGGCGCGCGTCGCGGCGGTGTCCGGTTTCGGCTTCGGCGGCACGAACGGCCACCTGATCGTGTCGGAGTACCGCGCCGATCTGCCCGCCGGCGGCGCGAGCGGCCGCTTCAAGCGCGAACCGCTGGCGATCGTCGGTTGGTCCGCGAAGTTTCCCGGTCTCGACGGCGACGCCGAGGTCGCGGCCTGGCTGCGCGGCGAAGGCCGCGCGCCGGACGCGAGCTTCGGGATCGGCTATCCGCTGCCGAGCTTCGCGCGCGTGAAGATGCCGCCGGCCGTGTTGCGCGCGCTCGATCGCTGCCAGCTGATGGCGCTCGATGCCGCGCACGATCTGCGCGAACGTCTCGGCACGTTCTGGCAGGAGCATGCGGACACGATCGGGCTCGTGATGGGACATATGGGGCCCACACGTAACGCGGCGCTGTATGCGAGCCGCTGCTATCTCGACGACATCGCGGCGGCGGTGCTCGATGCGACGCGGCCGGACGAGCACGCGACGACCGAGCGCCTGCTGGACGGCTTGCGCGACGCGACGCAGCGGCTCGTCGCGCCGACCACCGAAAACTCGTTTCCGGGGATGATGCCGAACGTGATCCCGGCGCGCGTCGCGAATTACCACGATCTGCACGGGATGAACATGACGGTGGACGCGGGCCACGCATCGACGCTCGCCGCGTTCGAGGCGGCCGAGCGGTTCCTGTGCAGCGGCGAACTCGACATGGCGATCGTCGGCGGGATCAACGGCAACGCCGCGGAGGAGGTGGGTCCGGCATTCGGGCTGCCGCTCGCGGAGGGTATCGTGCTGTTCGCGGTGACGACCGTGCGACACGCGCAGGCCGAAGGGCTGCCGGTGCTCGCGGTGGTCGGCGGCGGCGACGCGCGGGCCGCGGTCGAGCCGGCCGCGCCTTGCGATGCGAC
>NZ_JAAGPK010000319.1:0-3500 GCF_017104685.1 Burkholderia sp. Tr-20355
GGGCTACACGCTGGCCGACCTGCCGCCCGACGGAGACGCGCTGATCGCGCGCCTCACCGAAGGCGTGACCAACGACGCGGCCGTGCATGCATTGCGACCCGCGTTCCAGAGCTTCCCGCTGGCCGACGCGGCAGCGGCCAGCGACAAGGCGACCTCCGACGGCGATCCGAACGAGAAGGTGCGCTGGGTCGAGGTGTTCGCGCATACCGTGCAGCTGCACGAAACGCCGCTGTCGGTCGCGCCGATCTTCGCGAAGCAGCGTGCAGGTGTCCCGCGGGCATGGGTGTTCACGTCGGCCACGCTGTCGGTGCGCGGCGATTTCACGCACTACGCGGCGCAGATGGGCCTCAGCTCGCGCCGTTCGATGACGCTCGCGAGCCCGTTCGACTACCAGTCGCAAGGGCTGCTGTACGTGCCGCGCAACCTGCCTCAGCCGTCTTCGCCGGCGTTTACCGATGCCGTCTTCGATGCCGCGCTGCCGGCGATCGAGGCGTCCGGCGGCGGCGTGTTCATGCTGTGCACGACGCTGCGCGCGGTCGACCGGATCGCGTCGAAGTTGCGCGATGTCATCGAATCGCGCGGCTGGAACACGCCGCTGCTCGTGCAGGGCGATGCGAGCCGCACTGAGCTGCTTGACCGTTTCCGCGCATACGGCAATGCGATCCTGGTCGGCAGCCAGAGTTTCTGGGAGGGCGTCGACGTGCGCGGCGACGCGCTGTCGCTCGTCGTGATCGACAAGCTGCCGTTCGCCCCGCCGGACGATCCGGTGCTGGCCGCGCGTCTCGATGCCTTGACGAAGAAGGGCCTGAGCCCGTTCGCCGTGCATCAGCTGCCGCAGGCCGTGATCACGCTGAAGCAGGGCGCAGGCCGGCTGATTCGCGCGGAGACGGATCGCGGCGTGCTGATGATCTGCGACACGCGGCTCGTCGACAAGCCCTACGGGCGCCGGATCTGGCAGAGTCTGCCGCCGTTCAAGCGCACGCGCGAGATCGCGGTCGTGCAGGATTTCTTCGACGAGCATCGCTCGGACAAACGCATGTGACGATCCGCGCGGCCGGCGCCGCGCGATCGCCCCCGCGGCGCCGGATTGCGGCGCCAATAAAAAACCCGGCTCGATGGCCGGGTTTTTTGTTCGTGCAACGGGCGTTGCGCCGCGCGGTTCGTCAGAACTGCCACCACGACTTCTTCGCGCCGGGGCGCGAATGGCCCGTGACGTACGGGCTGTCGGGGAACGTGCCCGCGAGCACGCGCTTCGTGTCCTCGGCGAGCTGCGGCTGGTTCAGCTTGTTGTACGACAGGATCATGATGTGCAGCGCATCTTCGATCGCCGGCGCACCCTTGTAATCCTTGATCGCGAGCTGGGCGCGGTTGATTGCCGCCACGTAGGCGCCACGACGGTAGTAGTAGTCGGCCGCGTGCACTTCGTGCGACGCGAGCGCGTTGACGATGTAGCGCATCCGTGCCGCTGCATCGGGCGCGTACTTGCTCTTCGGGAAACGGTCGACGACGACCTTGAACGCATCGTACGACTCGCGCAGCGCCTGCGGATCGCGTTCGCTCATGTCCTGGCCGGAGAAGCGCCCGAACAGGCCGAGATCGTCGTTGAAGTGGATCATCCCCTTCAGGTAGTACGCGTACGGGATATCCGGATGATCGGGGTGGAGCTGGATGAAGCGGTCGACGGCCTGGTCGGCGGCGGCCGCTTCGTTGTCCTTCCAGTTGCAGTATGCAACGTTGATCTGTGCCTGCTGCGCGAAATGACCGAACGGATCGCGGCCTTGCAGCGATTCGAAATATTTCGCGCACTTGCCCCAGTCGCCGCCGGACAGTGCGTCCTGGGCCTCTGAGTATAATTTGTTATTCGACCAGGTAGCCGTCTCGTCCTGCTTCTGCGGCAAGCCGTGGCAGCCGGCGATGAGGGCCGCGGCCGCTACCGCCGCAGCCCGGGCGGCGGCGGTTCTGGCCGTGCGTTTGGTCGAATTCATCATGCTCGCATGTCCTAGCTTCAAGTCTCGGTGACCCAGTCTAAATGACCCGTTCAAGTTCGCAGAATGCCCAGCCGGGCACACCAAATCGCGAAGATTATAGCCCAAGCGATCGGCCCGCCGACGCTGCGTCGGGGGATTCCCTCGATGACGATCTGGCCGGCGACGTCATGCAGCCGCCCGTCGTACCGTCCGCGGCGGTCGACGAGGCGCCGCGCGTCGTCGAAGTGCCGCTGTCGCTCGCGGGCGAGCGCCTCGACAAGGCGCTTGCCCAGCTGTTCCCCGAATTCTCCCGCAGCCGCCTGCAGAGCTGGATCGAGGCGCAGCGCGTGCTCGTCGACGGCGCGCCGGCGAAGATCCGCCAGCCGGTGCCGCTCGGCGCCAAGATCGCGCTCGTGCCCGACCTGCTGCCCGAGCAGCTCGCGTTCACGCCGGAGCCGGTGCCGCTCGACGTGATCTACGAGGACGACGCGCTCGTCGTGATCAACAAGCCGGCCGGCCTCGTCGTGCATCCGGCCGCCGGCAACTGGAGCGGCACGATGCTCAACGGGCTGCTGCATCGCTACGGCGACGCGGCGGCCGGCCTGCCGCGCGCGGGAATCGTCCACCGGCTCGACAAGGAAACCTCCGGCCTGATGGTGGTGGCGCGCACGCTGGCCGCGCAGACGGATCTCGTGCGGCAGTTGCAGGCCCGCACGGTGAAGCGCCGCTACTTCGCGCTCGTGTGGGGCACGATGCCCGAGGAAGGCACGATCGACGCGCCGATCGGCCGCGATCCGCGCGAGCGCACGCGCATGGCCGTCGTCACCGGCGCGTCGGGCAAGCCGGCCCGCACGCATTTCCGTACGGTTGACACATGTCTGTGGCAACGTCAGCCGGTGTCGGCGATCCAGTGCGATCTCGAAACCGGCCGCACGCACCAGATCCGCGTGCACTGCGCGCACATCGGGCACCCCCTGCTCGGCGATCCCGTCTACGGGCGCGCGCGCGGCAAGCGTTCGGTCACGCCGCTGCCGGACGGCTTCGCACGACAGGCGCTGCATGCGTGGCGGCTCGGCCTCGTGCATCCGGTCACGGGCAAGGCGATGCAATGGCGCTGTCCGCTGCCGGACGACCTGAACACGCTCGTCGCGGCGCTCGGTTTCGGGCAGGGCGACGAGGAATTCGACGACGATGGTGTCTACGACGATGACGATTTCGGCGGCGAGTATCACGATGACGAGCCGTACCTGGAAGACGACGAGGAGGCGTGAGTGCCGATGACGAACCTGGCGTCGTTGACGTGGCAGGACTGCGTGCAGCCCGACTGGCAGGTGTCGCCGCGCGTGCGCGCGCTGATCACGACGCGCGACGGCGGTGTGAGCGAAGGCCCTTACGGGCGTTGGCAGGAGGGAGAGGCGCGGCCGGGCGGGATGAATCTCGGCCTGCATACCGGTGACGATCCCGCCCGTGTCGCCGCGAATCGCGCGCGTTTGCTCGCCCTCGCGGGCCAGTCGAGCGCCGCGTGGCTCGAGC
>NZ_JAAGPK010000320.1:0-3404 GCF_017104685.1 Burkholderia sp. Tr-20355
TTCGGCCGACGGCAGCCCGGCCGGCGGCGGCAGCGCGGTGCGCGCGGGCGCATAGCGTACGCGGGCCGCGAGAACGTCGGCCGCGTGTGGCCAGTCGTTCAATCCGGGCCCGACGAGGCCGATGCTTTCGATGAAGGCGGTGAGTGTCATGGCGGGCCTCAACGGCGTGCGTGATCGGCGCGGCCGAAGATCAGGCTGCAATTGGTGCCGCCGAAGCCGAATGAATTGGACAGGACGGCGCGCACACGCGTGTCGCGGCTCGCGAGCACGTAGTCGGCCGCGAGCGCCGGGTCGGGTTGCGTCGTGTTGATGCCGGCCGGCACGAACTGCTCGCGCAGCGCGAGCGCGGCGACGACGGCTTCAAGCGCGCCGGCCGCGCCGAGCGTGTGGCCGGTCGCGCCCTTCGTCGAACTGGACGGCGTGCTGGCGAACAGCGCGCCGACCGCGCGGCTTTCGGCCGCATCGTTGCTCGGCGTCGCGGTGCCGTGCAGGTTCACGTAGTCGATATCGCGTGCGCCGAGGCCGGCGGACGCGAGCGCCTGCTCGATCGCGGTGCGCGCGCCGAGCCCTTCCGGATGCGGCGACGACATGTGATGCGCATCGCTCGATTCGCCGATGCCGAGCAGCAGGATCGCGTCGCCGTCGAGCGCGGCGGGCGGGCCGGGCACGCGCTCGACGAGCGCGAACGCGGCGGCCTCGCCGATCGAGATGCCGTCGCGCGCGACGTCGAACGGCCGGCACGGCCGACGCGACAGCAGCTCGAGCGAATTGAAGCCGTACAGCGTCGTCAGGCACAGCGAATCGACGCCGCCGACGACGGCCGCGTCGATCAGCCCGGCCTCGATCATGCGGCGCGCGGAGCCGAACACCTTCGCGCCGGACGAGCACGCGGACGAGATCGCCATCGCCGGCCCGCGCAGCGCGAAATACGCGCGCACGAATGCCGCCGGCGAATACGGGTTGTGCGTTTGCGCATAGCGGAAGCCGGCCGGCAGTGCGCCGTTCGCCGGGTCGCGGTGCCGGTATGCGTGTTCGGTCTCGAGGATGCCGGCCGTGCTCGTGCCGACGAACACGCCGACGCGTGCCGCACCGTAGCGCGCGACGGCCGCCGCAACGCTTGCGTCGAAGCCGTCCTGCATGAGGCCGAGCTGCGCGAGGCGGTTGTTGCGGCATTCGAAGTCGGCGAGATCCGCGCGCACGGGGTGTGCATCGACCCCGTCCACCGCGCCGATCCACGTGTCGAGGTTCGCGCGCTCGAAGTCGCACGGCGTGAGCCCGCCACGAGCGTGGCGCAGCGCATCGAGGGTCGCGCCGAGGCCGCGGCCGATGCAGCTGGTGGCGGTGAAGTGCGAGAGCAGGAGAGGTTTCACGAGGGTCGCATCCGGTGGCCGGAACGGGCGCCGCAGCACGGCTGGCAGGCGCGCCGTTCGAGGTCAGATTTTATCAAACGGGGGGGCCGGAACGCCGGGCTGGCCGGACGGTTCGGGCGCGAGCGCCGCGCGCAGCGTGGTCCAGTGCAACTGCGCATCGGCGGCGGCGTGCAGTACCGCCTGCAGCACGTCGAGCACGACCGGTTCGCCGCGCGCATCGCGTGCCGCGTGACCGTCGTGCACCAGCAGGATGTCGCGCGCATCGAGCCCGTGCAGCAGGCGCTGTGTGACGATCGCGGCATCGCGGGTGCGCGTGTCGAAACCGCGCCGCGTCCAGCTGGCGAGCTGCAGGCCGAGTTCGCACAGCACCGGTTCGAGAAACGGATTGCGCAGGCCGGCCGGCGCGCGGAAGAACAGCGGGCGCGTGCCGGCGATCTCGGTCAGCGTCCGTTGCGCGGCCGAGATCTCGCGCCGCAGTGCGGCGGGCCCCGACAGCGAGAACGTATGCCGGTGCCGCTGGCTATGGTTCTCGACCGCATGGCCGCGCGCGACGATCGCCTCGATCCACCGCGGATGACGGCGCGCGAGATCGCCGATGCAGAAGAACGTCGCGCGCGCGTCGTAACGGTCGAGCAGGTCGAGCACGCGCGGCGTGACGTCCGGGTCCGGGCCGTCGTCGATCGTCAGCGCGATCCGGCGGCCGGCACCCGTCGGCAGACGCGTCCAGTTCGGGCCGAGCAGCGCGCTGCGCGGCCACAGGCCGGCGGCCGTCAGCGCGAGATGCGACGCGACCACGCCACCGACGGCCCACGGCCACGCGGCCGGCTGCGCGATGACGGCGGCCGCCGCACCCGCGTGCAACGCGGCCGCGCCGGCGATCAGCGGCGTCGGTTTCCAGCGGCGCGCATCGCCGGCCCGATGCGATGGAACGGACGGCGGCGCGTTCATGCCGGACTCCGTTGACGACGATCGCCGGCCGCCGCGGCGCGCGGCGCGAGAATCGCCGCGAAGGCGAGCGCGAGCATCGCGCCGGGGCCGACGGTCAGCCCGAAGGTTTCGAGCAGCGGCACGCGCGACAGCGCGAGCAACCCGAAGCCGGCGACCGTCGCGAGGTTCGCGATCAGCAGCGACACGAGCGTGTACGGCGTCACGGGCTGCGCGTCGTCGCGCTTGCAGAAGAACAGCGCGTAGTTCGAGCCGACCGCGACGATCAGCAGCATTCCGACGAGATGCAGGATCGTCAACTGCACGCCGGCCAGCGCGAAGCCGGCCGTCACGACCAGCACGGCCGCGACGAGCGGTGCGAGCGCGCGCGCGGCAACGCGCGGCGAGCGCAGCGCGATCAGCATCAGCACGGCGATCGCGGCGAAACCCGCGAGCGACAGCCGGATGTCCTCGCGCACGTAGCTCACGTAGAGGCGATCGGCTTCGGCCTTCATGTCGACGAACAGCGCGTCGGGCACGCCCGCGCGCGCGACGGCCGCGCGAATCGGCGTCGCGTCGAGGCCGGCCGTCGGCTGCGCGGCGCGTGCGGCGTCCGGCGCGCGCAGCGGCAACATCGCGTTCCAGCGGCCGTCACGTTCGGTCAGCAGCGCATCGACGGCCAGCGCCATCGACGTGCCGCGCAGGTCCGCGCGCGTCAGCAGCGGCGCGTGGCGTGCGGCGTCGACGTCGGCGATGAACGGTGCGAACAGCTCGGGCTTCACGGCGATCGGCTGGTTCGCGACGGCGTCGCGCATCCGGGCGGCGAGCACGTCCGCATCCGGCAGGCTCGCGAGGCGCGCGCGCTGCGCGGCATCGCTCGGCAGGTAGCGCGCGGGGCTTTCGAAACCGGCGAGCGCGCCCTGGTCGACGAGCGGCTGCAATTGCGCGGCGACTTTCTCCGCGCCTTCGAGCGCGGCCTGTTCGGTCGGCGCGGCGATCACGACGAGGTAGCGCACGTCGGGCGCGCCGACGTCGGCGCGCAGTCGCGCGTCGAGTGCCTGCGCCTGCGCCGGCACGGGGCTGAGCGCGGCGAGCTCGCGGCTCCACAGG
>NZ_JAAGPK010000321.1:0-3577 GCF_017104685.1 Burkholderia sp. Tr-20355
TACACGATGGTGTACGGCATTCTCGGCATCATCAACTTCGCGCACGGCGACGTGCTGATGATCGGCGCGATGGTCGCGCTGTCGGCCATCACCGTGCTGCAGAACCATTTTCCCGGACTCGGCAACGTCGCGACGCTGACGATCGGCCTGGGCATCGCCGCGGTCGTCTGCGCGTTCGTCGGCTTCACGATCGAGCGCGTCGCGTACCGGCCGCTGCGCCGCGCGCCGCGCCTCGCGCCGCTGATCACCGCGATCGGCGTGTCGATCCTGCTGCAGACGGCGGCGATGATCATCTGGTCGCGCAACCCGCTGCCGTTCCCGCAATTGCTGCCGACCGATCCGATCAACGTGATCAAGGCCACCGACACGACGCCGGGCGCCGTGATCTCCGTGACTGAAATCGTGATCATCGCGGTCGCGTTCATCGTGATGGGCGGCCTGCTGCTGCTCGTGCACAAGACCAAGCTCGGCCGCGCGATGCGCGCGATCGCCGAAAGCCCGAATACGGCCAGCCTGATGGGCGTGAACCCGAACTTCGTGATCTCCGCGACGTTCATGATCGGCTCCGCGCTCGCCGCGCTGGCCGGCGTGATGATCGCCTCCGAATACGGCAACGTGCACTTCTACATGGGTTTCATTCCCGGCATGAAGGCGTTCACCGCCGCGGTGCTCGGCGGGATCGGCAACCTCGGCGGCGCGATGGTCGGCGGCGTGCTGCTCGGCCTGATCGAGCAGCTCGGGGCCGGCTACATCGGCAACCTCACGGGCGGCGTATTCGGCAGCAACTACCAGGACGTGTTCGCCTTCGTCGTGCTGATCATCGTGCTGGTGTTCCGTCCGTCGGGCCTGCTGGGCGAACGGGTCGCGGATCGCGCGTAACGGAAGGGAGCAAACAACATGACATCCATTCAACCGATCGAATCCTCGACGTCGCTCGTCGAAGAGCGCAACACCGCCAAGACCATCGTCATCGGCCTGCTGACCGCCGTCCTCGTGATCGCGGCGCCGATCGTGATCGGCTCGGCCGGCGGCAACTACTGGGTCCGCGTGCTCGACTTCGCGATGCTGTACGTGATGCTCGCGCTGGGCCTGAACGTGGTGGTCGGCTTCGCCGGCCTGCTCGACCTCGGCTACATCGCGTTCTACGCGGTGGGCGCATACACGGCGGCATTGCTGAGCTCGCCGCACCTGACCTCGCAGTTCGAGTGGATCGCGGCGCTCGCGCCGAACGGCCTGCACGTGCCGTTCCTGATCATCGTGCCGATCGCGATGGCGCTGGCGGCGACCTTCGGGATCCTGCTCGGCGCGCCGACGCTGCGCCTGCGCGGCGACTACCTGGCGATCGTGACGCTCGGCTTCGGTGAAATCGTCCGGATCTTCATGAACAACCTCGACCGTCCGGTGAACATCACCAACGGCCCGAAGGGGATCACGGGCATCGATCCGGTGCATGTCGGCGGCTTCAACCTGTCGCAGACGCACTCGCTGTTCGGCCTGCAGCTGCCGTCGGTCTACATGTACTACTACCTGTTCGTGCTGTGCTCGCTGCTGGTGATCTGGGTCTGTACGCGCCTGCAGCACTCGCGTATCGGCCGTGCGTGGGCAGCGATCCGCGAAGACGAGATCGCGGCGAAGGCGATGGGCATCAACACCCGTAACGTGAAGCTGCTCGCGTTCGCGATGGGCGCGTCGTTCGGCGGCCTGTCGGGCGCGATGTTCGGCTCGTTCCAGGGCTTCGTGTCGCCGGAATCGTTCACGTTCTGGGAGTCGATCGTGGTGCTCGCCTGCGTGGTGCTCGGCGGCATGGGCCACATCCCGGGCGTGATCCTGGGTGCGGTGCTGCTCGCGATCTTCCCGGAATTCCTGCGCTCGACGATGAGCCCGCTGCAGCATGCGTTGTTCGGCCACGACATCGTCGATACGGAAGTGATCCGTCAGGCGCTGTACGGCCTCGCGATGGTCGTCATCATGCTGTACCGCTCGGAAGGCCTGTGGCCCGCGCCGAAGCACGAGGACAAGATCGCGAAACTGGCGAAGCGCAACAGCAAGAAGCCGGTGCGCGCTTAATCGACGGACACAGGGGATATACACATGAGCGACAAGCAAATCCGACTGTCCGTGCAGGGCGTGAACAAACGCTTCGGCGGCCTGCAGGCACTGTCAGACGTCGGCCTGCAGATCAAGGAAGGCGAGATCTACGGCCTGATCGGCCCGAACGGCGCCGGCAAGACGACGTTCTTCAACGTGATCACGGGCCTCTACACGCCGGATTCCGGCGACTTCAAGCTGGACGGCCAGAACTACACGCCGACGGCCGTGCACCAGGTGGCCAAGGCCGGCATCGCGCGCACGTTCCAGAACATCCGCCTGTTCGGCGGCATGACGGCGCTCGAGAACGTGATGGTGGGCCGCCACGTGCGCACCAAGCACGGGCTGCTCGGCGCGGTGTTCCAGACGCCGGCCGAGCGCCAGGAAGAGCGCGAGATCAAGGAACGCGCGATCGAGCTGCTCGAGTACGTCGGCGTGCTGCAGTACGCGGACTACACGTCGCGCAACCTGTCGTACGGCCACCAGCGCCGTCTCGAGATCGCGCGCGCGCTGGCCACCGATCCGAAGCTGCTCGCGCTCGACGAGCCGGCGGCCGGGATGAACGCGACCGAGAAGGTCGAACTCACGCGCCTGCTCGACAAGATCCGCTCGGACGGCCGCACGATCCTGCTGATCGAGCACGACGTGAAGCTCGTGATGGGGCTGTGCAACCGGATGACGGTGCTCGATTACGGCAAGGTGATCGCCGAGGGTCTGCCGCAGGACGTGCAGAAGAATCCGAAGGTGATTGAGGCATATCTCGGCGCAGGGGTGCACTGATGGCAGCGGCAATGTTGAAAATCAAGGGCTTGCAGGTCAACTACGGCGGCATCCAGGCCGTCAAGGGCGTTGACATGGAAGTCCGTCAGGGCGAGCTCGTGACGCTGATCGGCGCGAACGGCGCGGGCAAGACCACGACGATGAAGGCGATCACGGGCCTGAAGCCGTACTCGGCGGGCGACATCGAGTACGACGGCAAGTCGATCAAGGGCATTCCGCCGCACGAGCTGCTCAAGCGCGGCCTCGCGATGGTGCCGGAAGGCCGCGGGATCTTCGCGCGGATGTCGATCATCGAGAACATGCAGATGGGCGCGTACCTGCGCAACGACACCGAGCAGATCAAGAAGGACGTCGACCGGATGTTCGGTTTCTTCCCGCGGCTGAAGGAGCGTGCGACGCAGCTCGCGGGCACGCTGTCGGGCGGCGAGCAGCAGATGCTGGCGATGTCGCGCGCGATCCTGAGCAAGCCGAAGCTGCTGCTGCTCGACGAGCCGTCGATGGGCCTGTCGCCGATCATGGTCGAGAAGATCTTCGAAGTGGTGCGCGAGATCTCGAAGGAGGGCATCACGGTGCTGCTCGTCGAGCAGAACGCGCGCCTCGCGCTGCAGGCGGCCGACCGCGGCTACGTGATGGATTCGGGCACGGTCACGATGGAAGGCGACGCGAAGCAGATGCTCGACGATCCGAAGGTGCGGGCCGCGTATCTGGG
>NZ_JAAGPK010000322.1:0-3315 GCF_017104685.1 Burkholderia sp. Tr-20355
TGTCGCCGCCTGCGCGCCGCGCGTGACGAGCACGGCCGCGCGCGGGTTCAGCGCGCGCACCGCCGCGATCGCATCGGGGCCGTCGCCGCCGAACAGGTGCCGCAGGTCCTCGTCGGATACCTTGATCAGGTCGGCGAGCGCGGCCATCTTCTCGAGCGTCGGCCGGTACGCGTCCGTCATCAGGTTCCGGACGTTCGGATCGAAGCTGATCTTCACGCCGCGCGCGTGCAGCTCGGCTGCCAGCGCGGCCAGCGTGCCCGCGAGCGGTTCGCGCACGAGGCTGATGCAGCCGAAATGCGCCCATTTCACGTGGTCGGCCCAGCCGGCCGGCAGCCGTGCGGGATCGAACGCGAGATCGGCACTCGCTTCGCCGATGAAGAAATAGGCGGGCGGGCGGGTCTCGTGGACGATCGCGAGCAGCGGCGGCCGTGCGACCCGCTGCAGGAAGCGCAGGTCGAGCCCGGCCGCTTCGCTCGTGCGCCACAGTTCGTCGGAGAAGCAGTCTTCGCCGATCGAACCCGCGAGCGCGCTCGGCACGCCGAGCCGCGCGACCGCGCGTGCGACGTTCCAGCCGGCGCCGCCCGGCACCGAGGTCCATTGCGCATCGCCCGCGCGCACCATGTCGGTCAGGATGTCGCCCGCCGACACGAAAGCCGGAAACGTGCCGCCGCTCATTGCGTCGGTTCGCCGCGTTGCGCGCGCGCGAGCGTCGCGAGCACGTCGTAGCACGCGCCCATCGTGTGATAGTCGGTCTTGCCGGCCGGGCTCTTCTCGTCGCTGTACTTGCGGTTGTCGCAGGTGAGGATCCGGTACCACGCGCCGTAGCGGTGATCGACGAAATGGGCCCAGCTGTAGCGCCAGATCTCGTCGTACCAGTCCCAGAAGCGCTCGCTGCCGGTGCGCGCGCCGAGCATCGCGGCCGCCGCGAAGGTTTCGGCCTGCACCCAGAAGTACTTGTTGTGGTCGCAGATCGTGAAGTCGGGGCCGAAACCATAGTACAGGCCGCCGTGGTCGGCGTCCCACGCATGCGTGAGCGCCGCGTCGAACAGCTCGGCCGCGCGCGGCACGAGCCAGTCGAGCGGGCGGTGCCGTTCGAGGATCAGCAGCAGCTTCGCCCATTCGGTCTGGTGTCCGGGCTGGAAGCCCCACGGGCGGAAGATGTTCGAGCTGTCTTCCTTGTTGTAATCCCAGTCGACCGACCAGTCCGCATGGTAGTGCTCCCACACGAGCCCGCCCGACAGCGCGGCCTGGCGCTGCGTGACGTGGCTCGCGAGCTTTTCCGCGCGATCGAGGTATGTGAGGTGGCCGGTCGCCTCGTACGCCGCGAGCAGCGCCTCGGTCATGTGCATGTTCGCGTTCTGGCCGCGGTACGACGACACGATCCAGTTCGGCGTCGCATCGTCCGCGTACAGGCCCGCGGCCGCATCCCAGAAGCGGTGCTCGGCCAGTTCGTAGGTCGCGGCGATCAGCGGGCGCGCCTCGTCGATGCCGGCCATCGTCGCATGCGCGGCCGCGAGCAGCACGAACGCGAGCCCGTAGCAGTGGCGCGCGCCGTCGAGCGTCGCGCGCTTGCCGCCGTCGCGCCAGTCGAGTTCCCAGTCGTAGCCCTGCAGTTCGTCGTCCCAGTGCGCGTCGCGCAGGAAGCGCAGCCCGTGGCGCGCGTATTCCAGGTGGCGCGGGTCGCCGAAATGCCGGTACGCCATCGCGTAGTTGAAGACGAACCGGCAGCTGCTGACGAGGTGGCGCGACGTGCGGTTGTAGATGCTGCCGTCGTCGCGGAAGTAATGGTAGAAGCCGCCCGTCGGGTCGAAAGCGTTCGTCGCGTAGAAGCGCAGCGTGTCCTCGATGTGCGACAGCAGGAACGACGGATCGCGGAAGCTCGCGACGAACGGTGCGTCTGGCGTGTGGGCGGCCGGTGCGGCCGTGCAGGGTTGGACCGGGGGCATGTTCATGATTCGGTGACCGTTGCGGTATCGAGTGCCGGCGAGCCGGCGGGCTGGCTGCTGGCCCGCACGATCAGCTCGACGGGCAGGGAGATCTCGGTGCGCTCGGGCGACTCGGCGAGCAGCAGCTCGACGCCGCGGCGGCCGAGCGCCTCCTTGTCGACCGACAGCGTCGTGAGCGGCGGGCTCGCGTGCGCGGCGGCCGGGATGTTGTCGAAGCCGACGATCGCGATGTCGTCCGGAATCCGCAGGCCGCGCGCGGTGCACACGCGCTGCGCGGCGAGCGCGGCCGCGTCGTTGTACGCGAACACGGCTTCGGGGCGCGGGCCCGGCGCGTCGAGCAGTTGCTCCATCGCGCGCGCGGCGCCCGTGTCGGGATCGAGCCCCGCGTCGATCGTCACTTCGTACGCGGGGTCGAACAGCCGCCCGGCTTCGAAGAACGCGCGCCGGTAGCCGATCGCGCGCTGCGCGATGCTGTAGTGCGCGGGCGAGCCGCCGATGAACGCGATCCGCGTGCGGCCGGTGGCGAGCAGGTGGCGCATCGCGAGCGCGGCGCCCGTCGCGTTGTCGATGTTGACCGAGCGCAGCCCGGGCGCCCACAGGTCGATCAGCACGAGCGGCCGGCCGGTCGCGGCGAGCGCCTCGATCGTCTCGGGCTCGATGAAGCCGGCCACCGCGATCGCGTCGGGCGCGTGCGGGCGCATCTGGCGCAGCACGTCGTCGTTCGGGCCGACCGTGAGCAGCGTCGGCACGATGCCGCGCTCGCGGCACGCGTCCTCGACGCCGTGCAGCACGTGCGAGAAGAACGGGCTGGCGGGAAAGCGGTTGTGCTGGCGATGCAGCAGGAAGGTGAGCCGGCGGATGCGCGGCCGCAACTGCGCGGGATCGTAGCCGAGCCGCTGCGCGATCTCGACGATCCGCGCCCGCGTGGCTTCGGACAGGCCCGGCTGGTTCTTCAGCGCGCGCGAGACGGTGCCGATCGAGACCTCTGCCGCTCGCGCCACATCGCGAATGGTCGTACCCATCGTTCGTTCGGGTCCGGTTTGTTTAGGGTGGGGGCGATTGTATAGTAAAACCCGATGCGGAATTCGGGCCGGATAACCGGGGAATACCCGCAAATAACGGGTTTTTAAGGGCTAATCTGCGAAAACGCCGTTACTAAAAATACTAAACAAAACGTGCAAAAGGCAAGGCGCGCGTGCGAGGCGCCACGGCCGGGAGGCGGGCCGGAAGCGAACGGGCTTCGCACGTCCGGGCGGCATGCGCGACGGCTTGCACGGCCAGGCCGGCAGCCGGTGCGCCACGGTCGGTGCAACGGCGGCGGGCGGACCTCCGTCGCCATCGCCCGAGACGCGGCCGTGCCGCCGCGAAC
>NZ_JAAGPK010000323.1:0-3284 GCF_017104685.1 Burkholderia sp. Tr-20355
CCGGCGTGCGCGCGGCAGCCGCCGCGCTCGATCGACGCGTCGGTGCGCACGGTCCAGCCGAGCGTATCGAGATCGTCCTGCAGATAGGCTTCGACGACGGGCAGGTCGGCCGGATTCACCGCGAGATGCGGCGCGCCGGACAGCGCGGGTTCGGCCGCGAGCACGTCGCGCACGGCCGCGACCAGCGCGGCCGGGTCATGCTTCACGTGCTGGCGCACGACCTGCTGCGCGATGTCGAGCGCGAGCTGCGCGATGTCGGACGCGAGATCGTGCTCGATGTTCGACACGGCCTCGCGGAACGATTCGGCAAGCGCCGCCAGCTGCGCGGCCTGTTCGCGCGCGTCGGCCTGGCCGGCCTCGAAACCCTGTTCGCGGCCCTGCTCGAAACCGGCCTGATAGCCGAGCGCCTGGCCTTCGACGTGGCCGGCCGCATGGCCTTCGGCGTGCGCGGCGTCGCGCACGCGCTGCAGGTCCTTGGCGAGCGCGGCGGCGGCGGCCGCCGCGTCGTCGGGCGGCGGCGGGGGCGGCGGCGGGTCGAACGACGCCATCTCCCACCGCTGGTACGCGGTGAGGGTGCCCACGCGATCGCTCGCCGAATCAGACATACGCGTCTTCCGCCTTGCCGCCGATCACGATCTGGCCGCTCTCGGCGAGATTGCGCACGATCTGCAGGATGCGGCGCTGCTGCGTCTCGACTTCGGACACGCGCACCGGGCCGCGCGCGTCGAGATCCTCGGCGAGCAGTTCGGCCGCGCGCTGCGACATGTTCGCGAGGAACTTCTGGCGCAGGGCGGGCGGCGCGCCCTTCAGCGCGATGATCAGCGTTTCCGACTCGACTTCCTTGAGCACCATCTGGATCGCGCGATCCTCGAGGTCGAGCAGGTTCTCGAACACGAACATCTGGTCGACGATCTTCTGCGCGAGATCGGCGTCGTACTGGCGCACGCTTTCGAGCACGCCTTCCTCGTGCACGCTCGTCATGAAGTTCAGGATCTCGGCCGCGGTGCGGATGCCGCCCATCGGGCTGCGCTTCAGGTTGTCGCTGCCGGACAGCAGGCCCGTCAGCACGTCGTCGAGTTCGCGCAGCGCGGCCGGCTGGATGCCGTCGAGCGTCGCGATCCGCAGCAGCACGTCGTTACGCAGCCGCTCGGTGAAGCACGATGCGATCTCCGATGCCTGGTCGCGGTCGAGGTGCACGAGGATCGTCGCGATGATCTGCGGATGCTCGTTCTTGATCAGTTCGGCCACGGCGCCCGAGTCCATCCACTTCAGGCCCTCGATGCCGCTCGTGTCGCTGCCCTGCAGGATGCGGTCGATCAGCACGCCGGCCTTGTCCTCGCCGAGCGCCTTCGTCAGCACCGAGCGGATGTAGTCGCTCGAATCGAGCGACAGCGCGGTGTGCTGCTCGGCTTCCTTCGCGAACTCCTGCAGCACGTCCTCGACCTGCTCGCGCGTGACGTTCTTCAGCGCGGCCATCGCGGCGCCGATCTTCTGGACCTCGCGCGGCGCGAGGAACTTGAATACCTGCGCGGCCTCTTCCTCGCCGATCGACATCAGCAGCAGCGCGCTCTTGGTCAAGCCTTCAGCGTTCATCGGACACCCAGTTCTTCACGACGGTGGCGACGATCTTCGGATCCTGGCGGGCGATCGTGCGCGCGTAGTCGAGGTTGCGTTCGTAGCGGTTCTTCTCGGTTTCGAAGCCGAGCAGCATCGTGTCGGGCTCCTCCGTCTTGGCCGGCGCGGGCAGGCCGTCGAGCGCGACCGGATCCTCCGGCGCCGCGAGCGCCGGCGCGGCCGGCTCGGGCGGCGGGAACGCGCGGCGCATCGCCGGGCGCACGAACATGAAGTAGAGCGCCGCCGCAGCCGCCGCGATGCCGAGCCACTTCGCGGCTTCCTTCGCCATCGCGATCATGTCGGGCTGGCGCCACCACGGCAGGTCGGCATACGGGTCGCTCGCGGTCGAGAACGCGCTGTTCACGACGTTCACCGAGTCGCCGCGCTTCTCGTCGTAGCCCATCGCGTCCTTCACGAGCTGCTCGACCTGCGCGAGCTTCGCGGGTGGCAGCGGCTGCATCGTCACGTGGCCCTTCGCGTCGGCGACCGGCTGGTAGTTGACGACGACCGCGACCGACAGCCGCTTCACGCTGCCCATCGGCTGCTCGAGGTGACGGATCGTCTTGTCGAGTTCGTAGTTGGTCGTCTGGTCCTTGCGGTCGCTGACCGGCGTCGTCTGCGGCGCGTTCTGGCCGTTGCCAGCGACCACCGGCGCGGACGCCGGCTGCGGCGGCGTGTTCGACAGCGCGCCCGGCACGCCGGAGGCGCCGCCCTGCGCGAGTTCGGTCGAGCTGCTGGTCTGCTGGCTGCGGATCGCCGATTGCTGCGGATTGCCGTTCGGGCCGTAGCTTTCGGACGTCTGCTCGACCTTCGAGAAATCGAGGTCCGCGCTGACCTGCGAGCGCGCGTTGCCGGCGCCGAAGATCGGCGCGAGGATCGCGTCGATGCGCTTCTGCGTGTTGCGCTCGACCTGCTGCACGTACTTGAGCTGGCTCGCGTCGAGGCCGGAGGCGGACGCGGTCTGGGTCAGCAGGTTGCCGTCCTGGTCGACGATCGTCACGTTCTTCGCGGGCATGTCGGGCACGCCGGACGACACCATCCGCGTGATCGCCTGGACCTGTCCCTCGTCGAGCACGCGGCCCGGGTAGAGGTCGACGAACACGGACGCGCTCGGCGCTTCCTTGTCGCGCACGAAGACCGACGGCTTCGGGATCGCGAGATGCACGCGCGCGCTGCGCACGGCGTTGATCGATTCGATGGTGCGCTGCAGCTCGCCTTCGAGCGCGCGCTGGTAATTGATCTGCTCGGCGAACTGGCTGATGCCGAATTTCTGGTTGTCCATCAGCTCGAAGCCGACCGAGCCGCCCTTCGGCAGGCCCATCGCGGCGAGCTTCAGGCGCGTTTCGTGCACCTGGTTCGACGGCACGAGGATCGCGCCGCCGGCGTCGGCGAACTTGTAGGGAACGTTTGCCTGCTGGAGCGCGGCAATGATCGCGCCGCCGTCGCGGTCCGACAGGTTGCTGTACAGCACGCGGTAGTCGGGCGCGCGGCTCCACAGCACGAGCGCGGTGATCGCGGCGATCGCGAACGCGACGGCGATCAGGAACGGCAGCTTCGGGTTGCCCTTCATCCGCGAGATGCCGGGAATGCGTTCCGCGAAGCCGCCCAGCCCGAAGTCAGCGCCGGCGACGCCCGCGCCCGGCAGCGCGGCGGCCGCGGCGGCGCCGGGC
>NZ_JAAGPK010000324.1:0-3383 GCF_017104685.1 Burkholderia sp. Tr-20355
CCCGCGTGGCTCGTCGTGCTGTACGGCGCGCCGGGCTTCGGCTACATCATCACCGCGACGTTCCTGCCGGTGATCGCGCGCGCCGCGCTGCCGGCCGGCTCGCCGTGGCCGGACCTGTTCTGGCCGATGTTCGGCGCGGCGCTGATCGTCGGCGCGATCACGGCCGCGCGGCTGCCCGGCCACTGGGACAACCGGCTGCTGCTCGCGGCCGGCTGCGCGACGCAGGCGCTCGGCATCGTGGCCGGCATCGTGTGGCCGAACGCGGCCGGCTTCTCGGCGGGCAGCGCGTTGCTCGGCCTGCCGTTCACCGCGATCACGCTGTTCGCGATGCGCGAGGCGCGGCGGCTGCACGGCGAGCGCGCGGCCGGGCTGATGGGCTATGCGACCGCGTCGTACGGGATCGGGCAGATCCTCGGGCCGCTCGTCGCGGCGCCGCTGGCCGCGCCTTTCGGGTCGTTCACGCCGGCGTTGTGGGTCGCGGTCGCCGCGCTGCTCGCGGGCGCCGCCGGCTTCGCGGCGACCGCCGCGCGCGCGCGCCGGCAATCCTGACGCCGGCGGGGACGGATCGTCTGCGGCGCGGGCAAACTCGCTAGAATGAAGCCTTTCCCGCGCCGAGCGGGTGCGCGGGCAGCCGGGAGGCGGCCGTCCGGCGCTCGCCAGATCCTCACCGATGACCACCGCCGACTACCGCTTCTGCCCGCGCTGCGCGAGCCCGCTGACCGAGCGCGCCGATCCCGAACATGAAGGCGGCCGCATCCGCCAGGCGTGTCCCGACGACACTTGCGGCTATGTGCACTGGAACAACCCGCTGCCGGTCGTCGCCGCGATCGTCGAGCTCGACGGCCAGATCCTGCTCGCCCGCAACGCCGCGTGGCCCGAGGGGATGTTCGCGCTGATCACCGGTTTCCTCGAAAACGGCGAGACGCCCGAGGACGGCATCGCGCGCGAGGTGTTCGAGGAAACCGCGCTGAAGGCCGAGCACGTGTCGCTCGTCGGCGTGTACGAATTCATCCGCAAGAACGAGCTGATCATCGCGTACCACGTGCGGGCGTCGGGCACGGTGTCGCTGTCGCCGGAACTGCTCGAATACCGGCTCGTCGATCCGCCGCTGCTGCGCCCGTGGCGTGCCGGTACGGGCTTCGCGCTCGCCGACTGGATGCGTGCGCGCGGCCTCGATGTCGAGTTCGTCGACCGGCCGGGGCAGTGACGGGCCGGCCTGCCCGCAGGGTGTCATTCGCCGCGCCGCGGCGTGGCGCTTCATGCCGGCGTGCCGTGCCGCACGGCCGCCGCGCGTCGTCCTCACCGTTTCCATCGTCCTGACCGCCATCGCCATGTCCGACAAGCCGCAGCCGCGTCCGCGCGACGCCTATCGCCACTTCCTGCCGATCACGACCCGCTGGATGGACAACGACGTCTACGGGCACGTGAACAACGTCGTCTACTACAGCTACTTCGACACCGTCGTGAACGAGTACCTGATCCGCGCGGGCGTGCTCGACGTCGAGCACGGGCAGACGATCGGGCTGGTCGTCGAGACACAGTGCAACTACTTCGCGCCGCTCGTGTTTCCGCAGTCGGTCGACGCGGGGCTGCGCGTCGTGAAGCTCGGCACGTCGAGCGTGCGCTACGAGGTCGGGCTGTTCGCGCAAGGCGCTGCGTCGCCCGCCGCGCAGGGCCATTTCGTGCACGTGTACGTCGATCGCGAGACACGCCGCCCCGTGCCGCTGCCCGATGCGCTGCGCGCCGCGCTCGAGCCGCTCACGGCCTGACGGCTCGCGGTGCACGCGTTCGCGCTCCAGGCCTTCAACGGCCTCAGCTACGGCTTGCTGCTGTTCATGCTGTCGGCCGGCCTCACACTGATCTTCAGCGTGCAGGGCGTGCTGAACTTCGCGCATGCGAGCTTCTACATGCTCGGCGCGTATGTCGGCTACAGCATCGCGGCCCAGGCGGGCTTCTGGCCCGCGCTCGTGCTCGCGCCGCTCGCGGTCGGGCTGCTCGGCGCCGGCTGCGAACGCACGCTGCTGCGCCGCGTGCAGGCGCGCGGCCATACCAGTGAGCTGCTGCTGACCTTCGGTCTCGCGTACCTGATCGGCGAGGGCGCGAAACTCGCCTGGGGCCTCGCGCCGCTGCCGGCACCGGTGCCGCGGCTGTTCGACGGCGCGCCGGTGAGCGTGTTCGGCCTCGCGTTGCCGCGCTACCGGCTGTTCATGATGGCGATGTCCGCGACGATGCTGGTCGCGCTCGGTGCGCTGCTGCGCGCATCGCGCCTCGGGCTCGTCGTGCGCGCGGCGCTCACGCATCGCGCGGCCGTCGAGGCGCTCGGCTACGACGTGCCGCGCGTGATGACGGGCCTGTTCGGCGCCGGCACCGCGCTCGCGGCGCTGGCCGGCGTGATCGGCGCGCCGCTCGCGGTGATCGAACCCGCGCTGGCCGAGACCGTCGGGTCGGTCGTCTTCGCGGTCGTCGTGATCGGCGGCCTCGGCTCGCTCGGCGGCGCATTCGTCGCGTCGCTCGCGGTCGGCTTCGCGCAGACGTTCGCGGCCGCGAGCGACACGTCGCTGCGCGACCTCGCGCAATGGATCGGCATCGCGTTGCCCGACCGCGTGGCCGCGGTGTCGATCGCGCAACTCGCGCCGCTGGTGCCGTACCTGCTGCTCGTCGCGGTGCTGGTCGCACGGCCGCGCGGGCTGTTCGGCGAGCGTGCCGATGCGTAGCCGCGCGTTCGCCGGACTCGCGCGCTGGGCGCTGTTCGCCGCGTGCTTCGTGCTGCCCGCGTGGCTGTGGCCGCATGGCGCGGTGCTCGGCTATCTCGCGCAGACGGCCGCGCTCGTCGTGCTCGCGCTGTCGTACAACCTGCAGCTCGGCACGACCGGGCTGCTGTCGTTCGGGCACGCGGCGTTCGCGGGCCTCGGTGCGTTCGCCGCCGCGCACTGGTTCAACCATCTCGGCGGCCCGCTGCCGCTGCTGCCGCTCGTCGGCGGCGTGGCCGGCGCGGGTTTCGGCTGCGTCGCCGGGCTGCTCGCGACGCGTCGCTCCGGCACCGCGTTCGCGATGATCACGCTCGGGCTCGGCGAATGCGTCGCGGCGGCGGCGTGGAGCGTGCCCGCGTGGTTCGGCGGTCTCGGCGGCGTGCCGATCGATCGCGCGAGCGGCGCGCCGTGGGGCAACGGGCAATTCGGCACACCGGCGCACGCGTATGCGGTGATCGCCGCGTGGTGCATCGTCTCGGCGTGGGCCATGCACGCGCTGACGCGCACGCCGCTCGAAGCGGTCGAATTCGTCCATGCGCTCGGCCAGCGAACGCTGCAGGTCGTTGAGCATGTGCCGCACTTCGTTCATCGACGCGAGCATGCCCGCGTCGAGATCGTCGGCGAATTGTTCGT
>NZ_JAAGPK010000325.1:0-3279 GCF_017104685.1 Burkholderia sp. Tr-20355
CGCGAGCGCGAGTTCGCCGACCGCATCGAATACCGGCATGCAGAACGCGTGGATCGTCGGCAGCAGCATCCCTTCGACGCGCGCGGCTTCGTGCCGGCGCACGTCGGCGAGCACCGCGTCGACCTCGTCGAGCGTGCGCGGGCCGCCGTGGTGCGGCGAGCGGCGCGTATCGGCGAGTTCGCGCTCGAGCATCGCGGCGGTCTTGCCGCGCGGCAGGTACGCGGCGAACAGCAGGCCCGTCGCCGAGCCGAGCAGCGGCATCACGTCGCCGAGCTTCAGCGACGCCTTCGCCGGATGGCTCGATTCCATCCAGTGCACGATCGTCGGCCCCTGGTTGCCCCACACCGCGATACCGACCGTCTGGTCGAGGCGGTCGCGGAATTCGGTCAGCGCGATCCGCGCGAGCTTCACGCCGTCGACGCGCGCGAGCCGCGCGAGCCCCATCTGCAGCGCGAAACCGGCCAGCTCGTAGCGGCCGGACACCGGGTCCTGCGACACGACGCCGAGCCGCGAGAAGCTGACGAGGTAGCGGTGCGCCTTCGCGGGACTCATGCCCGCGCGCTGCGCGAGATCGCGCAGCATCATCGCGCGCGGCTCGCTCGTCAGCACGTCGAGCAGGCGGAAGCCGACCTCGATCGACTGGATGCCGGAACGGACTTTCTCGCCGTGCTCGCCGGAAGCGGCGTCATCGGTGTCGGAGTCGGCGAGATCGTCGTCGGGAAGCGGGCTGGCGGGCATGGGCAACGGGGGCGCGAAAATGCGGCAGGAATCGGGGCGGAAACGGCAGGCGCGATCGTCGCGCGCCGCATGGATTCACCATCGTAAAATAGATTCCCTCCATCGTCACTACAACGGCAGAGTCCCCCTTATGAAACTTGCTTCGCTGAAGGACGGCACGCGCGACGGCCAGCTGATCGTCGTGTCGCGCGACCTGCACACCGCGGCGATCGCCGACACGATCGCGCCGACGCTGCAGCGCGTCCTCGACGACTGGGCGTTCTACGCGCCGCAGCTGCGCGACCTGTACGACGCGCTGAACCACGGCCGCGCGCGCCATGCATTCGCGTTCGATCCGGCCAACTGCATGGCGCCGCTGCCGCGCGCGTTCCAGTGGGCCGACGGCTCCGCCTACGTGAACCACGTCGAGCTCGTGCGCCGCGCGCGCGGCGCGGAGATGCCGCCCGAATTCTGGACCGATCCGCTGATGTACCAGGGGGGCAGCGACGATTTCCTGGGCCCGCGCGACGACGTCGTGTGCCCGTCGGAGGAATGGGGCATCGATTTCGAGGCGGAAGTCGCGGTGATCACCGGCGACGTGCCGATGAGCGCATCGCCCGACGCCGCGTTGAAGGCCGTGCGGCTCGTCACGCTCGTGAACGACGTGTCGCTGCGCAACCTGATTCCGGCCGAGCTCGCGAAGGGTTTCGGCTTCTTCCAGAGCAAGCCGGCCACCGCGTTCGCGCCGGTCGCCGTGACGCCCGACGAGCTCGGCGACGAATGGCGCGAAGGCCGCGTGCACCGGCCGATGATCGTCCACTGGAACGGCAGGAAGGTCGGCCAGCCCGATGCGGGCACCGACATGGTGTTCCACTTCGGCCAGTTGATCGCGCACGCGGCGAAGACGCGCAACCTGCGTGCCGGCTCGATCGTCGGCTCGGGCACGGTGTCGAACAAGGACGCGAAGCGCGGCTACTGCTGCATCGCCGAGAAGCGCTGCCTGGAGACGATCGAGCACGGCGCGCCGCAGACCGAATTCATGCGCTACGGCGACACCGTGCGCATCGAGATGTTCGACACGGCCGGCAAGTCGATCTTCGGCGCGATCGAGCAGTCGGTCGCTCCGCCCGACGGCGCGGCGTAAGCCGCGTACCGCGACACCCGGCCCCGGTCCGCGCGCCGGGTTTCGCCCGATGTTTGCCCGCGCGGGCTTGGCTACACTCGATTCAAGAGCGTCGAACAAGGAGCGGCACATGGCCGATCTCGCCGCGTACGGCGGTTACGAAGCACTGAAGGTGACGCGCCGCGACCACGGCGTGCTCGACATCGTGATGAGCGGCGAGGGGGCGAACCGCAGCGGCCTCGCGACCGCGAACGCGCGCATGCATCGCGAGCTCGCCGACATCTGGCGCGACGTCGACCGCGATCCCGACACGCGCGTCGCGGTGATCCGCGGCGAAGGCAAGGGCTTTTCGGCGGGCGGCGATCTCGCGCTCGTCGAGGACATGGCCAACGACTTCGACGTGCGCGCCCGCGTGTGGCGCGAGGCGCGCGACCTCGTCTACAACGTGATCAACTGCAGCAAGCCGATCGTGTCGGCGATGCATGGCCCGGCCGTCGGCGCGGGGCTCGTCGCCGGGCTGCTCGCCGACATCTCGATCGCCGCGCGGGATGCGCGCATCATCGACGGCCATACGCGGCTCGGCGTCGCGGCCGGCGACCACGCGGCGATCGTGTGGCCGCTGCTGTGCGGGATGGCGAAGGCGAAGTACTACCTGCTGCTGTGCGAGCCCGTGAGCGGCGCGGAGGCCGAGCGGATCGGGCTGGTCTCGCTCGCGGTCGAGCCGGCCGACCTGCTGCCGAAGGCGTACGAAGTGGCCGAGCGGCTCGCGCAGGGTTCGCAGTCGGCGATCCGCTGGACCAAGTACGCGCTGAACAACTGGCTGCGCTCGGCCGGGCCGACCTTCGATACGTCGCTCGCGCTCGAGTTCATGGGCTTCTCGGGGCCCGACGTGCAGGAGGGCATCCGCTCGCTGCGCGAGCGGCGCCCGCCCGCGTTCCCCGGCGACGCGCCGTTCTGACGCGCGCGCTATGATCGATTCACGCGCGGCCGCGCGACGCATGGCGGCCGCCTCGCTTCCCCAGTCAAACAGGATGCCCGTATGACGACCGATGCCTCCGACGCCAACCCTTTCGCCGGCTTTGCCGGCTTCAAGCCCGCCGACATGATGGACCGCATGTGGGACATGATGCGGATGTCGCCGTTCGGCGGCATGGCGCCGTTTCCCGGCGCGGCGACAGGGCTGCCGCCGTCGCTGTCGAGCATGTCCGACATGATGGCGCCGCTCACGAGCGTCGAGGAACTCGACAAGCGGATCACCGATCTGCGCGCGGTCGAGCAGTGGCTGAAGCTCAACCTCGGGATGCTGCAGTCCGCGATCCAGGCGCTCGAGGTGCAGCGTGCGACGCTCGCGACGCTGCGTGCGTTCGGCGCGTTCGCGCAAAGCTCGATGGCGGCGGCCGAGGACGCGGCCGTTGCCGCCGCGCAGGCGGCGAAGGCCG